>JAZUGZ010000024.1:0-33614 GCA_045641425.1 Candidatus Fimenecus sp. | reverse complement strand
CCTTAATAATTGTGTAAATGTTGAAAATGTTTGCTGGTATAATAAATAAAGCCGAAGTGCCAAACAATAAAAAATGTTTTGGTAAAGCTATGTTAAATAATTGAGCTTCAGTAAAAATGGAATATGCAAATAATAGAGCTGACAAAGCCAACGAAGTACTATATGCATATTTATAAGCTTTGCCACGAATTGATTCTTGCATTTCGTCAAAACGCTCTGGTTTGTTTTTCTTTTTCATAAATTACACTTCCTCCCAAAATAATTCGTCAAGTGTTTTACCAAGAACCTTGCAAATTTTAATGCAAAGGTTAATTGTAGGGTTGTAGTCGCCACTTTCAATAGCAACTATTGTTTGCCGAGAAACCTCCACAGCGTTTGCAAGGTCTGTTTGAGTCATACCTTTTTGAACTCTGGCAGATTTTAATAAAAGATTTTTTGACATTTCTATCACCAATTTATATATAACATATAATTTACATTTTGTCAAATATATTTTACATTTAACCATATAGAAAAGGGGAGCAATAAGTCGCTCCCTTAAAGTTATTCCCAAATGTCAACCGCACCACGATTTTCAGTTACCTTGTGAACAAACTCGGCAACCTTTTTGTGCTCTGGGTGGTTTTTGTAATTTTCAAGCTCTTGCTCATTTTCTGTTTCAACAATTAAAAGTGCGTCAAAATTTCTTTCGCACTCAACTTGGTTTTTAATAAAAGTAAGCTTTTTAATATGTGGCACAACTGGTGGAAGCGCCTCAAGCCCTTTCTTTACAATATCAACATTTTGCGCTTTGGTGTTGCCCTCAGCATCTTTGAATTTCCACATTACAATGTGTTTAAGCATATTTATCACCTAATATTAAATAATGTTTTTACATTTTCTGCGGTTAAATCTAAAATCTCTTGCGGTGTTGTGTTTCTAATTTCTGCAAGGCGAATTGCGGTGTAGGGGATAAGTGAAGAGTCATTTCTCTTACCTCTAAATGGAACTGGTGTCATATATGGGCAGTCCGTTTCAATAAGTAGTCTGTTGCTTGGTACAAATTCTGCAACTTCAACTGGCTTTACAGCATTTTTGAATGTTACTGCGCCACCAAGACCAATATACATACCGAGCTTCACAACTTCTTTAGCCATTTCAACACTACCTGAGAAGCAATGAACAACGCCTTTTGGCTTGTGCTTTTTAAGAAGATTTAATGTATCCTCGTGGGACTCTCTATCGTGAAAAATAATCGGCAAACTCAGTTCATTGGCAAGTATAATTTGCTTTTCAACAAGGACTAATTGCTCTTCTCTTGACTCCTTTTCATAGTGATAGTCAAGACCAATTTCGCCAATAGCTACAACCTTGCTATCTTTTGCAAGAGTGCGAATTGTGTCTAAATCTCCGTCTTTGTAATCTTCCAAATTAAGTGGATGAAAACCGACCGCTGAATAAATAAAATCGTATTTGTGAGAAAGCTCTATTGAAAATTTGCTTGTCTGTATATTAACTCCGCAAGAAATTACACCTGAAACGCCTTTCTCGGGAAAAGACGAGAGCAACTCGGCTCTGTCAGAGTCGAATTGCTCGTCATCATAATGTGCGTGTGAATCAAATATATTAGTCATTATCTTACCTTTGAGCCATTAGGAATTGATGAGTCGAGGAAAAGCACTTTTACATCATCTTCAGAGCAGTCAGCGGCTAAAATCATACCGTTTGACTCAACTCCGCAAAGTGTAGCAGGCTTAAGGTTTGAAACAACTACAACCTTTTTACCAATAAGGTCATCTGGAGTGTACCATTTAGCAATACCACTTGCAACAGTTCTGTCTGTGCCAGAGCCGTCATCTAAAGTGAGCTTTAAGAGCTTTTTAGCCTTCTTGATTGGCTCGCAAGCCTTAACTTCGGCTACTTTAAGTTCAACTTTCATAAAGTCCTCAATGCCAATTTGTGCAACGCCAGGAATTTCCTCTGCCTTTTTAGCTTCAGCAATTTTTGCTTCCTGCTTTGCGAGTAATTCAGAGAGTAACTTTTCAGCATCAATTCTGTTAAAGAGTGGTGTTGCAGTGCCTACCTTATCGCCAGCCTTAAGACCATTAAAGTCTGTAAGTGTTGCGTAATCAGCAGTGCTTGTATTAAGCTGTTCTGTAATCTTCTCGGCTGTTTCAGGCATAAATGGAGAAATAAGCGCTGAAAGAATACGAATGCTTTCAAGAAGGTTGTAAAGAACTGTACCAAGTCTCGCTTTTTTCTCTTCGTCTTTTGCAAGTGCCCAAGGCATTGTTTCGTCAATGTACTTGTTGCAACGTCTTGCAAATGTCATTACAGCTTCAACTGCATCACTAATTTTGTACTCTGCAATGTTCTTGTCCATATCAGCGAGTGCCTTTTTAGCAGCTGCTTTAAGGTCATCGTCAACCTCTTCAGCACAAGAAGGTGCTTGAATTACACCGTCAAAATATTTATTCTGCATTGCAATAGTACGGTTAACAAGGTTACCGAGTGTGTTTGCAAGGTCAGAGTTAAAGCGGTCAATCATAGCTTCGTAAGTAATTGAACCGTCATTTGAGTGTGGCATTTCTGAAAGAAGATAATATCTAACAGCATCAACACCAAAAATTTCAGTAAGCTCGTCAGCATAAATAACATTGCCACGAGATTTACTCATTTTATCTTCGCCAAATAAAAGCCAGGGGTGGCCATAAACCTGTTTTGGAAGTGGCTCGCCAAGTGCCATAAGCATAATTGGCCAGTAAATTGTGTGGAATCTAACAATATCTTTACCGATAATGTGAACGTCAGCAGGCCAGTACTTTTTGTATAAGTCAGAGCTTCCGTCTGGGTCGTAGCCGAGTGCTGTAATATAGTTTGAAAGTGCATCAATCCAAACATAAATTACGTGCTTGTCGTCAAATGTTACTGGAATACCCCACTTGAAAGATGTTCTTGAAACACAAAGGTCTTGAAGACCTGGCTTTATAAAGTTGTTAAGCATCTCTTTTTTACGAGCTTCAGGGTAAATGAAATTGTCGTTTGACTCAATGTACTCTTCAAGCCTCTTTTGGTATTTTGAGAGCTTTAAGAAATATGCTTCCTCTTTAGCAGGCTTAACTTCACGGCCACAGTCTGGGCACTTGCCGTCAACTAACTGGCTTTCAGTCCAGAAAGATTCACAAGGAGTGCAGTAAAGGCCCTCGTATTCACTCTTGTAAATATCGCCTTGGTCATAAAGCTTTTTGAAAATCTTTTGAACTGCTTTTTCGTGATAATCGTCAGTAGTACGAATAAATTTATCGTAAGTAGTATTGAGAAGGTCGCAAATGCCTTTAATTTCGCCGGCAACTTTGTCAACATACTCTTTTGGAGTAACGTGGGCTTCCTTTGCGTATTCCTCAATTTTTTGACCGTGCTCGTCAGTACCTGTCAGAAAGAAAACATCAAAGCCCTGCATTCGCTTGTACCTCGCAATAGCATCGGTAAGTACAATTTCGTAGCTGTTACCAATGTGAGGCTTACGGGAAGTGTAAGCGATGGCTGTTGTGATGTAAAACTTTGGCTTTTCACACATAGAAAACGCCCCTTTCTGTGAATTTTAGCGGTCTTTATTTATTTTGACCGCACAATTAAAATTATTATACTAAACAAAGGAATATTTTTCAAGTGCTTTTTATATTAGTATAATAAAAAGAGCTGTAAAAAAGTTTTTTGAAAAAAATTCAAAAAAATTCAAAAAAAGTGTTGACAATTAAATGTCTATGTGGTAAATTATATGAGCCGCTGAAAAACAGCAGCAAGCAAAAAGCGTGGGAGCATAGCTCAGCTGGGAGAGCATCTGCCTTACAAGCAGAGGGTCACAGGTTCGAGCCCTGTTGTTCCCACCATTTTTGGCCCGGTAGTTCAGTTGGTTAGAACGCTAGCCTGTCACGCTAGAGGTCGACGGTTCGAGCCCGTTCCGGGTCGCCATTTTTGCCTCTGTAGCTCAGTTGGTAGAGCAGAGGACTGAAAATCCTCGTGTCATTGGTTCGATTCCGATCGGAGGCACCAAATATGCGGATGTAGCTCATCTGGTAGAGCGCCACCTTGCCAAGGTGGAGGTAGCGAGTTCGAGCCTCGTCATCCGCTCCACAGAGGACACGAGATAATGTGTCCTCTTTTTACTAGAATTAAATATGGCGACATAGCCAAGTGGTAAGGCGTGGGTCTGCAAAACCCTGATCCCCAGTTCAAATCTGGGTGTCGCCTCCAAAGAAAAATCCTATCACTCAAGTGGTAGGATTTTTTTCTTTGTATTATTAAATATTCATTATTCATTTTTTGATTTTCATTTATAGGATTTTTATAGAAAAATGAATACCGAATAATTAAGAATGAATAATTGACAGTTGTATAATACTTTGCTATTATAAAAATGGTGATGGCAATGAAAGAAAATGTTTTGATGGATAAATCAATTGAATTTGCGGCGAGAATAATTAAATTAAGTGATTATTTATCAAAAAACAAAAAGGAACATATTATTTCCAAACAAGTAGTTCGCAGTGGTACTTCAATTGGTGCAAATATAAGTGAAGCACAGTATGGGCAGAGCAAAGCTGATTTTTCATCTAAACTGCATATCGCTCTTAAAGAAACTGCAGAAACAGAATATTGGTTAAGATTATTATATAAATCAGACTATATTGATGATTCGCAATTTAATTCATTGTTTAATGAATGTCTAGACCTTAAGAGAATGTTAATTTCATCAATCAACACAGTAAAGCAAAATAATAAATTATAATCAAAACGCCGGCAAATTTGTCGGCGTTTAATTTTTATCTAAATTAAATATATCATCATACTGGGCGTTTAATATCTCTTTAATTAGCATTATTTCATCTGGGTAAAGGTGCCTTTGACCTACTTCAATTTTGGCTAAAGCACTACGAGTAATATCACAACCATTTGTCTGCAATTTAGCCGATAATTGCTCTTGCGTTATATTGGCTTTTTCTCGCAAAATCCTAATATTGTTGCCAATTTTCTTTTCAATTACTGGATTCATAACAAAGCCACCTTTGCACCTATTTAAGAACATATATTGACTTTATTATAATCTTATGATATAATACTTATGCACTTATATAGGTGCATAAATATATTTAAGGGGGTATTTTTTTATGTATGATTCTTCATACGCAAGCGCGGCAGCAGGCGGCGTTATGGCTGTTTACTACTGTATTGCTCTTGCAGTTTATGTTGCAATGCTTGTAGGAATGTGGAAAATGTTTACCAAGGCAGGTAAGGCAGGCTGGCTTACATTAATTCCAATTGTAAACTTCTTTACTTTGGTTAAAATTGTAACTGGCAATGCTGCAAAGGGTCTTTTGATGCTTATTCCAATAGTAAATTTCATTTTTGCTATTAAGCTTTCAATTGATGAAGCTAAGGTTTATGGCTATTCTACTGGGGTTGGTATTCTTAACATCTTTTTCCCATTTGTATGCGTATTCATTTTTGGCTTTGGCTCAAACGAATATGTAGGCCCATTAAAAGCACAACCAACACAGGAAAACTAATTTGAAAATTGAAATTATAGCAAAAGCACCCGAAAGGGTGCTTTTGTTTTGCCTTTTTATTTACTATTAGTTTTTATAATACTCTTTTAATTTCTCATACTCTTCATCTGTAATCTCTAACACCTTACCATGCTTGAAGCCGTAAGGGAATGTAAATTTCTCTTTACACATTGTAAAATTGCTGTCGCCAGGGGTTTGGGATACAAACGGAACATAACCCATTTTTTCTTTTTCGCAACCGAAAAAGTCAATCATCAAACACCACTTACCATCTGGCAAAATGTAGCTTGTTGGTGCTTCATAGCAATTTGCCTTGTCAACTGTTTCCATATATTTTTGGAATGCTTCGTCGTGAACATAAGGGCCATAAAGGTGGTTTGATGTAGCGTGCATATTCATTCCTGGGTCGTTGGCATTTTTGTAGAACATGTGATATACATCGCCGATTTTTGTAATGTGTGTATCAAGAATTTCGTTGTTCTTAAAGAAGAATGGCTTTGGCTCTGAAAAAGTCTTAAAATCTTTTGTTGTAGAATAAAAGATTATCATGTGCTTGAAGTTGTCAAAACTATTAGTTGAGCCCCAGTGAATTACATATTCCTCATTGTCGTCATCATAAATTACTTCCGGTGCCCACATACAGCCAAGGTCAGGTCTGCCAACTGGCAAAAGCTCTTGCTCCGAGAAATTAATTAGGTCAGGAGTGCGCCAAGCACAAAAAGATTTGCTGCCTGAAGAATTTATCTTTTTCCAGTCAACATTATAGTTTTCGTCCATTCGGTTAACAATACAAAGGTCAGTTGTGATAATAATGAATCCACCAGTTTTAAGCCTTACAACTTCAATATCTCGGCAACCGTTTTCGCCCATCGTGCTTGTAAGCACTGGCTCGCCACCATTTAGCATTTCAAAATTGTAACCATCTTTTGAAACAGAAAAATAAACCTGTTCGCCGTCTGGAGTAAGTTTTTCCTTAAAATGTGCAAATAAATAAGCCATAATTTTCACCCTTTCAAGTTGATTATACTTTTATATGAAAATAATGTCAACGAAAATTAATTACAAAAATTTCTAAAAAGGGGATTGACAAACTCAAAAACTGGGTGTACTATGTAACTGTGCTAATTGTGATAGCACAGTTGACACAGATAAAACAGATGGAGGTGAGGCCGCTTGAGAATATTTTTAGATTACCATTCCCGTACACCAATTTATGAGCAAATTGAAGAGCAAATTGCAGGGTTAATTAGTAGCGGAGTGTTAAAACCCAATGACCAGTTACCGTCACTTAGGCAACTGTCCGCAGAGCTTTCAATTAACATTAACACAATAAAACGTGCTTTTTCAGAGCTTGAGGCAAAGGGAATAACCTATTCGGTGGCAGGCAAGGGAATTTTCATTAGCGGCAATACACAAAAAAATGCAATTTTAGACTCGGCACTCCAAGATGTGAAGTCAGCGATTGTAAAAGCTCGCACAATGGGTGCAAAACTCGAAGACATTAAAGAAATAATAAATACAGTATTCAAAGGAGATGACACGCAGTGATTGAATTTAAGAACGTAACAAAGAAATTTGACGATTTCGTAGCGGTTGAAGATATTTCATTTAAGGTTGAACCTTCTTCAATCTATGGCCTTATCGGTTACAACGGTGCCGGTAAAACAACACTTCTTAAAACTGCTGCAGGTATTTATAAGGCAGAGAATGGCGAAGTTTTAATGGACGGCCAAAATACATTTAATAATGACGACATTAGAAAGGTAATGTTCTATATTCCAGACGACCTTTACTTTCCAATGAATGCAAGTCCTAAATCAATGGCAAAGTTTTATGCTGATTATTACCCAAATTTCAGCTGGAAAACATTTGATAACTTAATAGAGCTTTTTGGACTTGACCCTAAAAAGAAGATTAGAGGTTTTTCAAAGGGTATGCAACGCCAAACTGAAATTGTTTTAGCACTTGCTTCAAAGCCTAAGTTTTTACTTCTTGATGAAACCTTTGACGGCCTTGACCCACAAAAAAGAGAAATTACCAAAAAACTTTTTGTTGAGTATATTGCTGAAAATGAAGCCTCAATTATTATTTCATCACATAACCTTGTAGAGCTTTCAAACCTTTGCGACAACGCTGGCCTTATTAACGGCAAGCACCTTACAATGGATTGCTCTGTTTACGATATTTCACAAAATTACAGTAAACTCCGTCTTATTTTTGACCGCGATGTTACTGAAGAGGATTTCAAGGATATTAAATACAAGTCAATCGAGATTGACGGCAAAATTGTAATGATTATTTTTGAGGGCAACGCTTCAGAAGAAAAGCAAAAGCTCAATTCACTTTTACCAGTTGCAGTTGATGAATATCAGCTCACAATGGAAGAAGTATTCTTAAACGAAATGGAGGATAAGAAATATGACATCACAAAGATTTTTGAATGATAAAGCATCTAAAAAAGACTTTTTAAGAAGCCTTGGCAAAATTTGGGTTTTCCCTGTGATTGCATTTGTTGTTCTTTGTAATCAATTCTTGGCTCCAACTATTTATTTTATAACTGAAAAGAAATCAAGCTTAGAGGGCATTGAATGGCTTAAATCAAATCACGTTATTTCATATTTCGGTGTTCCTGAATGGAGCAGTGAAATGCTTTCACTAATGACTGTTGGAATGTTAATTTGCGGAATGCTCATAGCAATTTCACAGTTCTCATTCGCATTTAAGAAAAATAGTGTAAATGTTTATTTTAGTATGGGCATTACAAGAACTCGCCTTTACCTTAACAGAATTTTTGCAGGTATTTTAGAGCTATTGGTTGCAACATTTTTACCATTTTTCATTACATTCCTTGTAAACGTTAGCGTATTTGGCTTCCACAAGCATCAAATAGCTGTAATGTTCTATTATTCATTTGTATTGTTTGTTTCAGGTGTAATTGGTCTTGCAATTACTTCATTTGTTTCAGCTGTTTCAGGCTCAATTGCAGAGGCTGTTTTAACAAGCTTTACAATGAGCACAACTCCAATGATTTTAATTTCTCAAATTGCTTATTTGAAGCCATATTTACTTAAAGGCTTTGTTGAAATTGAGGCACTTTCAAAAACAAACCTACTTGATATAGTGTCAACAATTGCTTCGCCTTGGAATATTGCAGAGAACATTGGTAAGGTTAGTGATTCACATTATCTTCATAGCCCATTCCAGTATATGGGCGAGCTTTTAATTGGCGACAAAGTGCCAAAAGATACAGTGCTTGACGCTGGACTTTTAGTTCCAATTCTTGCTTGGGTAGTAATTTCGGCAGTCGTTTTCTGCTTAGGCCTTTATCTCTTTAATAAGAGAAAGACAGAGAATGCAAATTCAATTGGTAAATTTAGCGTTTCATCAGCAATTAACGGTGCATTTATTTTCACACTTGTTTCAACAAGCGACATATTCGTTAATTGGTATGACAGTAACGAAAAATTTGTTGGTCACAACGGATTTGTTTGCTTAACACTTTTCTTAATTGCTTCTTTTGTTGCATTCTTCCTTGCAGAGCTTCTTTTAAGACGAAAAGTTAAAGCAGTTAAAAAGATTTTACCAGTTTGGGTAGCACTTGCTGTATTTAGTGTAGCAGTTACTGTATTTATTGGTACTGGCCATTTTGGAACATTTAACAAGGTTCCAGAAGCAAAAGATGTTGAGTCAGTTTCAATGACAATTGACGACCCAAGAGGTGTATTTGATTATTCAGCTTTAACAGCTTACGATAACAACATTCTTTACAAGAGCGATTTTATTGAGAGTAAAGATAAAAAGGATATTGACATTTGCCTTGGCATTTATAATTTAGCAAAATCAGGCAAATATTACGATAGCAATTCAAAAGAACAATACATTGACTTTGTAATTAAACTTAAAAATGGCGATGTAATAGCAAGACGCTTCAAGATTTATTCTGATGACCTTGCTCGTGAATATACAATGGATTTGTTTGATTCTAATTTCTATGATTTAGTTCTTAAAGAAGCACTTAGAACAGACAAAACTCAGTCTGATGAAGAAAGCTATGATTATTACCGTGGCGAAGGCTTCTTTGACTATGGTGCTTCTTATGATGCACCTGACGCAGTTACCTATTTGAACGGAACTTTATTAAGATATTTTGATGCAACAGGTCTTTGTGATGGCGAAAAGATTATTTCACATGATGAAGAAGGCATTATGGAAGAGCAAAACTACTCAAACGAAGAGTTTATTGTAGAAGCTAAACTTTTGAAAGCACTTTACAATGACCTTTCAAAAATGAGCTATATGGATTTATTTAATAATAGCGAAAAGCCAGTTGGTATGCTTGCACTTGGTACAGACTCAACCCATTCAATTAAAGAAACTTATGAATTCCAAGGCAACTATGTTAACTGGCACGAGTCAGAATTTGCTCCTTGGGAAACTTTAAAGGTTGGCGAATCTATAACTGAACAAAAGACCTATGAAGCTTATAATTGTATTTACATTTACCCTCAAATGACTGAAACATTAAAGGCTCTTGGTAAAGAAACACCGGCTAAAAGTACAGCTAAGCCTAAAAAGGTAATGGTTGCTCAAAATGGCATGAGTGTAAAAAACATGGTAATGAGTGTAGAAAACATGGTAAGACAGCATATTGAATACCAGCTTTATGGTAATGCAACAAGCATCAGCGTGTTTAATATGGCACATACTGAATTCTCAATTGATGAAATTTGGAATGCAAGTCGCTTAAAAAACGAGCAGTCAAAGGGCAATTATGTTGACTTTATCGAAATGCTTTACAGACACTACGGTGCAAAAACTAAAACTGTTACAGACAGCAAAAAGGTTGAGAAAATAGTAGATGCCGCTTTACCAATTTATGACACATTTAATGACGATGGTGCATTTGTTATAATCACTTATGACAATGGTGCTGTTGTTGAAAGATATATTCCAGGAAGTGCTATTTCTGTAATTAAATAAAATAACCCCAAAAGAAAAGACCGAGGCGTAAAAGCTTCGGTTTTTTCTATCTTAATAAATAAAAAATAGGGCAGTCAAAAGACTGCCCTTAAAAAATGCTATGCAATTAGATTTGTTTAAGTCTGCCGAGCTTTTTAATTCCGCCACCGAAGAGGAAGCCACCAATCATTTTGCCAAGTGGTCTCCAGAACTTACCTTCGTTAAGCATCATAAGAAGTCCTTCAGCCATTTTTGGTGAGAAGATACCGAAGCTCATTGAAATGAAGTTCTTAATAGGTGTCTGTAAAGCAACCGCACCCATCATTGTTTCTTCGCCAAGGAATTTTGTGAGAAGTCTGCAAAGTCTGCCGCCCCATTTTGTTTCTTTAGCATCTTCAAGAGTGTTAAGAATTGTAAGTGGCTGTGACTTATCTCTTGTGTTAGCTGGAATTTCATGACCAAGAACTGCTCTAAACTCGCTATCTGGAACAGCCATAATGTTTGCACCAAAGTAAGATGGAGCAAGTGTCTTGTAATCAGGAATTGCGAAAGCATCAGTTGATTCAACGTTAAGTGTAGCTTCAAGTTTAATATCTCTTGAAGATGCACCAACTAAAATCTTGAATTCGCCAGTTTCAACCTGCCAAGCCTTAGCATCAACATTGTAGAATGCGAATGCACGCTTCTCGAGTTCAACAGAAACTTCTTTCTCTTCGCCAGGCTCAAGGAATACTTTCTTAAAGCCTTTAAGCTCTTTAGCTGGTCTGTAAATTGTGCTTTCTGTGTCAGCAACATAAACCTGTGCAACTTCAGCACCAGCACAGCTACCAGTATTCTTAATCTTAAATGAAACTGTTACTGTGTCAGTGTCTTTAATGCTATCGCTTGAGAGTTTAATATCACTATATTCAAATGTTGTGTAAGAAAGACCGAAGCCGAATGGGAAGCGAACTTCCTTTTTAGCTGTGTCGTAATATCTGTAACCAACGAAAATGCCTTCTCTGTATTCAACAGAAACCTGTGTGCCAGGGAAGTAGTTAGCGCTTGAGTTGTCTTCGAGTGCCATTGGGTAAGTTTCAGCAAGCTTACCAGATGGGTTAACATCGCCATAAAGAATATCGCAAATAGCTGAGCCTGAAGCCTGACCAGTAAGGAATGCGTTAAGAATTGCAGGAACTTCGTCAGCCCAAGGCATTTCAACTGAAGAACCACCTGAAAGAACAACTACAACATTCTTGTTAACCTTAAGAACTTCTTCAACAAGTCTGTTGTGAAGTGGTGGAATGCCAAGGTGCTTTCTGTCGTTGCCTTCTGTTTCAAATTCGTCTGTAAGACCAATAAAGAGAACTGCAACTTCAGCATCTTTTGCCTTTGCAACTGCTTCAGCTACGAATGTATCATCAGAAATCTTATTCTTCTTAGCTGTTGAGTAACCCTGTGCATAGTCATAAGTTACGCCCATTTCTGTAAGTGTATCGAGAGCACAATCGAGCTTAATTGGGTTAATGAGTGATGAACCAGCACCCTGATAACGAGGTGTTTTTGCCATTTCGCCGATAACTGCAATCTTCTGATCTTTTTTAAGAGGAAGAAGGGCACCGTCATTCTTCATAAGTACCATGCACTGACCAGCAATTTCACGAGCGAGCTTGTGGTGCTCGTCTGGGTCGTATGTATAGTCCCCAAGAGTAGCTGTTGCTTTGTCAACCATACTTAAAATAAGGTCAACTGCATTGTCAAGAATAGCTTCATCGAGTGAGCCGTTATTAACAGCGTCAACAATAAGCTTTGTGCCATCGCCAGATGAAGTTGGCATTTCAATTTCCTGACCGGCAATAAGACCAGGAACTCTTTCGTTTTCTGCACCCCAGTCAGTAACTACAAGGTTTTCATAACCCCAGTCTTTACGGAGTACATCGGTAAGGAGCCATTTATTTTCGGCACAGTATTTACCATTAAGTCTGTTGTATGCGTTCATAATTGTCCAAGGCTGAGCCTTTTTAACTGCAATTTCAAAAGGACGAAGGTAAACTTCACGAAGTGTTCTTTCGTCAACAACAGTATTAACTGTCATTCTTCTTGTTTCCTGGTTGTTAGCAGCAAAGTGCTTAAGTGAAGTACCAATTCCCTTTGACTGAACACCATTGATAAATGCTGCTGCCATTTCGCCAGCAAGCTCAGGGTCTTCAGAAAAGTACTCAAAGTTTCTGCCACAAAGTGGAGAACGCTTAATGTTTGTACCAGGGCCTAAAAGAACAGAAACTTTTTCTTTACGGCATTCATCGCCGAGAGCCTCGCCCATCTTTCTAATAAGGTCGGTATCCCAAGAACAAGCAGTAGCTGAAGCTGTTGGGAAGCAAATTGCAGGAACACCCTTAAGTAAGTCTGTTTCGCCTTTCTTTGCAGCGTCTGGGTCGCCTTTTTTACGAATACCGTGAGGGCCATCGTTAAGGCTAATTGACTGAATACCTAAACGCTCAACAGGCTGAGAGTGCCAATAGTCAAGACCATCGCACATACTTGCTTTTTCTTCAAGTGTCATTTGTGCAATAAGGTCAGCGTGTTTTAATGCCATAATTTTTCCTCCTATTTACAAGTAAATATAACAGAATATTTTTATGTAAAAATATACTAAATAATATGATAAAACAAAATCCAAAAACTTGCAAGAGATTTTGAATATATTTTTTGCCCTTAATCCTCAGAATTTGTGATAATTTGCTCATCTAAAAGGAGTTTTTCAGCAGACTGTGAGTCAAGTGCTTCAACCGAGCGAAGTTTTTTGTTTATTTGAGTGTTACGGAATTGAGCATCGTCAATTGTTTTGCCAGCTTCATCAATTTTCTTTCGAGCCTTAACTAAAAGGTCGTCAAACTTGCCATATTGTGCCTTAACTGCTGAAAGTAATTCACGAACTTCGTTAGCCTTTTCGTTTATAGCAACTGTCTTAAAGCCCATTGAAAGAGAATTGAGAAGTGCTGTAATTGTGCTTGGACCTGCAATCATAACATTACACTCACGCTGAATTCTTTCAGGAAGTCCAGTTCTTGAAGATGCAATTTCAGCATAAAGACCTTCAGTTGCTAAATACATAATAGCAAATGGAGTAGTAGAAGGAACATGAATGTATTTTGCAATGTCTTTAGCTTCTTTAAGAACTCTTTGCTCAAGTGCTTTTCGAGCTTCCTTAACAGCTTCTGCATCGGCTGAGTCAGCAGCAGAGGTTAATCGGATATAGTCTTCCATTGGGAATTTTGAGTCAACAGGGAGTAAAATGTCACGCTCGCCTTTTTCTGATGACGGAATACGAATTGCAAATTCAACTCTGTCAAGAGAATTTGGAACAGTAGCAACATTTGTTTCATACATATTAGGGATAGTTTGGTCAAGAATTCCTTTAAGCTGAACCTCAGCCCAAGTGCCTCGTGCTTTAACATTTGTTAAAACCCTGTTAAGAGCAGTAACATTTTCAGTAACACCAGTTGAAAGAGTTTGCATTTCGCCAAGTGATTTATATAACTTTTCAAGCTGTTCTGAAACAGTTTTGAATGATGAATCAAGGCGAGTTGTAAGGGTTGAAGTAAGCTTTTCGTCAACAGTTACTCGTATTTCTTCAAGCTTTTTTTCGTTGGACTCCTGCATTTTTGAAATTGAAGCTTCTAAAGTTTTATTTTGCTTGTCAGCGTTTTGTGCATTGTTGTCACGAATGCTTATAAGCATTTCCGTAATTTTTTCACGATTTTCAACATTTGCCTTGTTTTGCTCTTCAACTTTTTTTGACATAGCTTCAAGGCTTCTGCCGACTTCGTCACGAATTGCTTTATTAGAATTTGCATTTTCAGTACGAATACGGCTAAATTCATCGCCAAAATGACGCTCTAAACTGTCAATTTTTTGCTCAGTATTAGAGTTGTTTGAAAGCTTATTTAACTTTCCTGAAAGGAAAAAAATCATAATTGCTAAAAATGCAATTCCTATAAAAATTAATGCTAAAAGTATGTAAATAAAAGTACTCATTTGTCTTTCCTCCTAAATATAAATTATATTATACCAAATTATAACAATAAAATCATCATGAATTTGATATTTTTTTGAAAATGTGTAGCGAAAAAAGAAAATTTTTGATATACTCTAAAAAGGTGATAATCAATGAAAAAAATTCTTTGTGTAATATTAGCTCTTACATTTTGTTTGAGCATTTTAACATCTTGTGGCGAAAAGGATACATCGGGCAAAAGTTTTGCTATGGCGGTTTCAACACTTCCTAATACTTTTGACCCACAAATTGCCGAAACTTCGACTGAAAAAATGGTAGCACTTAACTGCTTTGACACACTTTTTAGACCTAATGAAAATGGCGAGCTTCAGTGTCTTGCTGCTGAAAGCTACACAGTATCTTCAAACGGACTTACTTATACAATAAAAATTCGTAAAGGTCAAAAGTACTTTTTAACTTCAAAGGCAAAGGCATTTATTGAAGAAAAGGGCGGAGTAATTCCCACCGAAGTTACCGCAAAAGATTTTGCATTTGGCATTACTCGTGCTATTTTACCTGAAACAAAGGCATCAGATTATATTCTTTTGTCATCAATTAAAAATGCTGAAAAGGTACACAGTGGCGAAAAGGGTAAAAATTCACTTGGCGTTAAGGTTAAGGATGACTATACACTTGAAATTGAACTTCAAAAGGCAGATGCAAATTTCCTGTTTGCTCTTTCACAGCCAATTTCAGCACCTTGCAACGAGCAATTTTTTGATTTAACTGCGGGCAGGTATGGCCTTGAACAAAAATACACGGCGTTTACAGGCGGATTTTACGTTTCATATACAGGCAATGAGAATTCAATTAAAATTTCAAAAAATAGTGAATACAGCGAAGCTCAAAAAATTGTGCCAGAGTCTGTAACATTTTATGTTAATACTGATTTACAGTCGGTTGCCAATAAGGTTAAAAAGGGTAATTATGATTGCGGTTTTGTTGACTCAAGCTCTGCTCAGTCACTTCCAAATAGCGTAGCAAAGGCTGACCTTACCAATATTACATATTCAATTATTTTTAATCTTTCACAGGAAAAATTTGAGTCAGTTAATATGAGAAAAGGCCTTGTTTCTGCAATTGATTTTTCAGCACTCGGTGCTGAAGGTGCAACCGGTATTGTGGCACCACATTACCGCCTTTTAGGAAAAGAAATTTCAAATAAAGATGTAAGCCGTGTTAAATGTGATGTTAATTCAGCAAGAAAAAATTTGAAAGATGCTTTTGAAGAATTAGATGTTTCAACAATAAATGTTAACATTGCTTGTACTGAAGAAACTGAAGGTATTGCAAAAAAAATAATATCATCTTGGCAAAAAAATATTGGCGTTGAACTTAACGGCACACTTTCTGTTTTGACTAAAGATGAATTTTTATCTGCAATAGCTAAAAAAGAATTTGATATGGCAATTTACCCTGTGCTTTTAGATACAAGCAATGCACTTCAGCTTATGGCAATTTTCCAAAGCGAAAACAAAGATAATTTTATTAAATACACATCAGAAGAATACGACAGAATATTTGAAGACTTAACCGAAAAGCCAACTGCTAAAAATCTTTCATACGCTCAAAGCTTTTTGATTGAAAATGCTATTGTTACTCCACTTTATTTTGACTCACAGTATTTTGCAACAGCTGAGGGTGTTAGCGGACTTTATTATGTAGCAGATACTTCAAATGTTTATTTTGGTAATGGTAGAAAATAATGACAACTAAACGTAAAATATACATAAGCATTTCGTGGCTTTTAGTTTTAGCTTGTATGTGCGTAATATTTTCTGCGTCATCGGCTTCAGCTACTGAGTCCTCTGAAACAAGCCAGTCACTTATTCGCAAAATTTTAGAGCTAACAGGCCTTGAAATTTCTTCGTTTGTGATTAGAAAAATGGCACATTTTTGCGAATTTGCACTTCTTTCTGCACTACTTTCAAATGCAATTTTTGCAACATTTGAAAAAAGAAAATCAGCATTTTGTGCTTTTATTATCACGAGTTTATATGGTGTGACTGATGAAATACACCAAATCTTTTCCGACGGTAGAGCTTGCCAAATTCGTGATGTTTTAATAGACTCGGCTGGGGCACTTCTTGGCGCAATTTGTGGTTATATTTTGATTTTACTTTATAAAAAACATATTGAAAGGAAAAAGAACAATGGCAATTCTTAAACCATTTAAGGCAATTAGACCTACTGAAAATATGGCAGAAAAAGTTGGCGCGCTTCCTTATGATGTAATGAACTCTGACGAAGCAAGAGAAATGGTAAAGGGTAACCCTTACTCATTTTTGCACGTTGACAAGGCAGAAATTGACTTGCCAAAAGACACTTACATTTATGATGAATGTGTTTACGAAAAGGCAAAAGAAAATTTGGAAAAGCTTATTTCTGACGGCGTTTTAGTTAGTGACGAAAAGCCAATGCTTTATATTTACAAGCAGGTTATGAATGGTAGAGCTCAAACTGGTCTTGTAGGTTGCACAGCTGTTGACGACTACATTAACAATGTAATTAAAAAACACGAGTTCACAAGAGCCGACAAAGAGGCTGACCGAATTCATCACGTTGATACACTTGATGCAAACACTGGTCCAATTTTCTTAACTCATAGAGAAAATGAAACTGTTTCAAGGATTATTTCTGATTGGAAAGAAGCTCATTCACCAGTATATGACTTTATATGTACTGATAATGTCGCACAAACTGTTTGGGTAATTGATGATGACGAAACAGTAGAAAAGCTCGTCAGTGAATATGCTAATATCCCTTATCTTTATATTGCAGACGGTCACCACCGTTGTGCATCTGCCGTTAAGGTTGGGGAAAGACGAAGGGGCGAAGGGGAGTACGACAAAAACGCAGAATTTAACTTCTTCCTTTCAGTTATTTTCCCTTGTGATGAGCTTAAAATTATGGATTACAACCGAGTAATCGCAGACCTTAACTCATTAACTGACGAAGAATTTATAGCTAAACTTAATGAAAAATTTGAAGTTAAAGAAATGGGAAAAGAGCCTTATACACCAAAAGAAAGACACGAATTTGGTATGCTTTTGGGTGGCAAGTGGTATAGCCTTTTAGCAAAAGCAGAATTTATTGACGAAACCGACCCAGTTCTTTCTTTAGATGTTTCAATTCTTCAAAACAGTGTAATTTCGCCAATTTTAGGTATTGACGACCCACGAACTGACAAACGAATTGACTTTGTAGGCGGAATTAGAGGACTTTCAGAGCTTGAAAGACGAGTAAACGAGGGTATGAAGCTTGCATTTTCAATGTACCCAACCAGTCTTTCAGAGCTTATGAATATTGCCGACGCAGGAAAAGTAATGCCACCAAAATCGACTTGGTTTGAGCCAAAGCTTTTGTCAGGACTTTTCATTCATAAGCTTTCATAATTGAATTTACAAAAATTAACCCCCGAGCTAAAAACTCGGGGGAATTTTTATTTGAGTGTTCTTAGGTATTCTTTTTGTTCGTCTGTAATTCGGTAGCTTTCAATTGCTTTTTGAATCGTTTTTCTATGTGTCCACTCTTGAAGTTTTCGGTTTTCGATTATTTTAATTGCACTGTCCCACTGCTTTGCAAGGGCAGTTGCAAAGAACCAAGCTATCATCATATTTATGTAGTATTCGTCACTTCTAATTTCTGCAATTCGTGGAAAATAGCTTTCGTCAAAGTCCTCGTCTAAATAGTGGGACATAATCATTTCTATTGCAAATCTTTTTGTGTAAACTTCGCTTGAATTAAACCAACGCTCAATGTCAATTTTGAGTTTGTCACGATTTTTCTTAAAAACTTTAGGACTTAAAAGGTCGCAAGTTGCCCAGTTGTCAACAAATGGTAATTGCAAATCAATATACTCGATTACCTTGTAATAGTCTTTAAGCTCGGAAATAATAAATCCAGCTAAATTATACTCGTCATAATATTCATGGGGAACAGAGCGTAAAAATGTGTCGATATCTTTGTGCTTTACATATTCTTTTGCGAGCTTGCGAAGAATTGGAGTGCGAACACCAATTACTTTTTCTTCATCGACTCCTGGCATAAGCTTTAACTGAAATTTTTTGTATTCTAAATCTTGCTCTAAAAATAATCTTTCGCGAATTTCGTCTGTTAACATAATTTTACCTCTAATTAAAACTGCCCTCAAACGAGGGCAGAATTTTTATTCTTTATTTGCGAGTTCTTTTTTGCCTTCTTCAGTATCTCTATAATACTGTGTGTGAGTATCTCTGTGTTCACGACTCTTCCAAAGTTCTTCGGCTTTTGGTGTCCAAGTTTTAGCATAAGGCTCACATTTTTTACAAAGTTCGCAAGCGCTTTCAGCTACAATTAAGTCAGTCGATTTAGCGCCTGATGCTTCGACCATAGCTTTAAGTGCTTCTGGGTTTTCAAGCATTGGGCAAGGACGTAAATGGTTGTCATTAAATGGCTGATTTTTGTAATACTGTGTGAAAAGTGGAGATTTAAGAGCTTCAAGTAAAGTGTGTGTGCGAATGTTAGCGTCTGAATAGTGAATAAATACACAAGGCTCAATATCGCCCGCAGAGTTAACATGGAAGTAGTTTCGACCACCAGCAATACAACCACCAACATACTCAGCATCGTTTTGGAAGTCCATAACGAAAATTGGGTTGCCCTCTTGACCATTACGAGTTTTGCGAAGCCAGTTATACATAAATTCACGCTGGTCAGGAGTTGGTAAAAGCTCGGTGTCGGCATCGTGACCTACTGGCATGTAATGGAAGTAAAGTGCATACTTTGCGCCTTTGTCTATAATCATTTTCATGAAATCATCACTTGTAACGGTTTCAAGGTTTTTCTTTGTGTAGCAAATTGAAACACCGAAAAGGCACTTGTTTTTCTTAAGAAGCTCCATAGCCTTCATAGTAGTTTTGTAAGCACCTTCGCCCCTGCGCCAATCGTTAGTTTCTTCGCTACCCTCAATAGAAAGAGCTAATGAAATATTACCAGCTTCTTTCATATCGTCACAAAAAGCTTGGTCAACAAGTGTTGCATTAGTGTAAATTACAAATACGCAGTCCTTGTTATTCTTTGCAAGCTCTAAAACATCTTTTTTACGAACAAGCGGCTCGCCACCTGTAAGCATATAAAAGTGAGTTCCAAGCTCTTTACCTTGAGAAACTATTGACTGCATCTCTTCATTAGAAAGGTTGTGCTTGTGGCCGTATTCGGCAGCCCAACAGCCTTTACATTTAAGGTTGCAAGCACTTGTAGGGTCAAAAAGAATAATAAACGGAATATTACATTTGTATTTTTCACGGTTTTCTCTAACAGCCTTTGTGCCGTAAAGACCGGCGTCAATACCAAATGACAAAAGCATTTGCTTAAATACACCACGGTCAATGTCAGAAATAAGACTGAGTGCATATTTAGTCCAAACATTTTCTGGGTCTTTAGCTGCATTTTGAATTTTCTTAAAGTTTTCAGGCGGGAAAATCTTGTTGAAAATTGGTTCGATTCTATAAGACATCTTAACAAGGTTGCCGTGTGGGTCTTTGTCAAGATATTTAAGAGTCTTATCAACAACTATTTCAAGAGCCTTCTTTTGTAATTTGTAAGTTAAATTCATAATTTCACCTAATAATAAATCTTTGCTATCCTTATTATTTTAGAGTAATTCAATGGCAAAGTCAACCATATTTTAGGCAAAATAAAGATTTTTAATACATTGGTAGTTTAATTTGTCTAATAAATGTTAAAAATAATGAGTGAAAACTAAAAAATACTGTGGAAAAAAATACTAATATATGGTAGAATTAAATTTGTATTATGTATTTTTGTTTTAAGGTGATTAAATGAGCAATATTAAATACAAAAAAATTGCAGACGGAGTTCGCTTTCTTTGCGTTAACCGTGAAAATTTTAAGACTAACTTTATAAATATTGATATGTATGTGCCACTTTCTTCTAACCTTGCAGCACAGCATGTTCTTATTTCGCTTTTAGCACATACTTCTAAAAAATATCCTTCATTTACAAGCTTTAATGCCAAAGTGGAAGGGCTTTATGGTGCAGATTTTGGAAGCACTATTAGTAATTTCGGCGACAATGTTCGTTTTAGCTTTTCAATTGAGCTTCCTGATGACCGATTTGCCCTTTATGGCGAAAGTGTTTCCAGTGAAGCGGTTGATTTTCTTACTGACATTCTTCTTAATCCATTTTGTGATGGCGAAAAGTTTGACGAAAATGCTTCAAAGCGCGAAATTCGTTTCACTCTTGAAGATTTAGAAGCAAAAAAGAATGACAAACGTTCTTATGCACTTTCACGCCTTAAACAGCTTATGTGTCAAAACGAAAAATACGGAATTGACAGCGAAAAGCTTTATGATGATGTAAAAAATATGACTCCAGAAAAGCTTTTTGAGGCCTATAAAAATCTTTTGAGCGAGGCAGAAATTGTAGTTACTGCATGCGGTAGCTTAAAAGAAGAAATGCTTAAAGAAAAGTTTATTTCATTTGCAAGTCAAATTGAGAATAGAAATGTTCAAAAGCTTACATCTGAATTTGTAACAGATGTTGCCGAAACAAGATATTTCACTGAAAATATGAAAATGAATCAGTCAAAGCTTGTAATTGGACTTCGTAGCGGTATGGCAAATACCAATGACAATTATTATGCTTACCGAATTATGACCGATGTTTTTGGCGGTGGCCCTTATTCACGCCTTTTCTCGAATGTTCGTGAAAAGCTTAGCCTTTGCTATTATTGCGGAGCAAGACTCATTAGACAAAAGGGAATTATTTTTATTCAAAGCGGAATTGAAAAAGAAAACTTTGAAAAAGCCAAGAATGAAATTTTTAATCAATTAGATATAATGAAAAATGGCGAGTTTACAAATGACGAGCTTAACTCATCCAAAAAGGCATTGGCAGACGCATACCGTGGAGTTGAGGACACGCCTGCTGGGATTTGCACTTACTTTGCTTCACAGTGTTTTGCAGATACACTTGTAACAGGCGATGAAGAAGCAAATGGACTTTTAGCTGTTACAAGAGAAGAAGTAACTGAATGTGCTAAAAAAGTGCTTGTTGATGCTGTTTATCTTCTTGAGGGGGAGGGTAACGATGAATAATATTAAAGAAATTAAAAATTCGCTTATGGGCGACCGTCATTTTGAAATCGACCATAAGTCAGGGCTTAAAATATTTGTATATCCTAAAGAAAACCTTTCTTCAGCTTATGCCATTTTTGGCACAAAATATGGTTCAGTTGACAATTGCTTTAAGCTTAGCACTGACGAAGATTATACTGAAGTACCTGAAGGAATTGCTCACTTTTTAGAGCATAAGCTTTTTGAAAGTGAAGAGCTTGATGCTTTCACTCGTTATGCACAGACGGGTGCATCTCCAAATGCTTACACAAGCTTTGAAAAAACCTGTTACCTTTTCACTTGCTCTGGGAATTTTAAGGCTTCACTTGAAATTTTGCTTGACTTTGTAACAAAGCCTTATTTCACAGCTGAAACAGTAAAAAAAGAACAAGGCATTATTGGTCAAGAAATTAAAATGACTAATGACGAGCCAGGCTGGGCTTCACTTTTTACACTTCTTAAAGCTATGTATAAGCATCATTCGGTTCAAATTGACATTGCAGGCACAACCGAGTCTATTGCAAAAATTACCGACTCTTTATTATATAAATGTTATAACACTTTTTATAATCTTCACAATATGGCACTTGCCGTTGCCGGTAATGTAACAGTAGATGAAGTTTTAGAAGTGGCAGACAAAATCTTGAAGCCGTCAGAGCCTAAAACTATTGAACGCAAATTTTTACCAGAGCCTAAAGAAGTCGTTGAAAAAACACTTGTTAAACATTTAGATGTTGCAAGACCACTTTTCGCAATTGGTTATAAGGAAGATGTTGGCACTACACGCAGAACATTAAAGCAGTCTATGGAAAGTGAAATTATGCTTGATATAATCGCAGGTAGAACAGCACCTCTTTACGAGCAAATGATGAATGACGGCCTTATTAACACCTCGTTTAGCCCAGAGTATTTTGAGGGAGAGGGCTATGGTGCTCACATTTTTTCTGGCGAAAGCGAGAATTACGAAAAAGTTCGTGAGTGTATAGACAAAGAAATTATTCGCTTGCAAAAAGACGGAATAAATGAAGACGAATTTAAGCGTATTAAGAAAAAGCATTATGGCGAATTTATTATGAGCTTTACTGATATTGGTTCAATTGCCAATTACCTTATTAGTGATTATTTTAATGGCGATGGTCTTTTTGACGGGCTTAAAGTTCTTGAAAGCATAACCGCAAAAGATATTGACCGAAGACTTAAAGAGTCAATTGACGTTAATAATTCTTCAATGTCTGTTATTAAAGCAGATTGAAAGGAGTAAAAATATGAGATTTTTAACTGACTACACACTCGTTGAATTCCCTAAACTTGGTTGGAATTTTAACGTGTATGCTAATTTAGTTGAGTTCACAATTCCAGGTTGGAACATTGATGTTACAATTAGATTTTACGGTGCAATTATTGCATTTGGATTTGTTCTTGCTGTGCTTTTTGGTGGACGAATGGCTTACAAATGGAAAATGAGCCTTGACAAAATGCTTGACGTTCTTCTTTACGGCACGGTTGCAGGAATTATTGGTGCAAGACTTTACTATGTTGTTTTCGAATGGAATAGTTACAAAGACGACCTACTTTCTATTTTTAGAATTTGGGAAGGTGGCCTTGCAATTTATGGTGGAATAATTGGTGGAATTCTTGCGGCATATTTTGTTTGTAAAAAGAATGGACTTGACTTCTTAAAGCTTTTAGACCTTTTTGGAATGAGCGTGCTTATTGGTCAAGGCATTGGCCGTTGGGGCAACTTCACAAATCAAGAAGCGTTTGGAATAAACACTGACCTTCCTTGGGGTATGTGGAGTGAAAAGGTTTCGGACTACATAAGTGCAAACTACGCTACTTTGGTAGATAACGGAATTCAAATGGATGCTTCAAAACCAGTTCATCCAACATTCCTTTACGAGTCAATTTGGTGCCTTTTAGGCTTCGTAATTCTTTATATTGTTTGCAAGCATTTCAAAAAATTTGACGGCCAGTTAATTCTTGGTTACGGAATTATTTATGGACTTGAAAGAGCAGTAGTTGAAGGCCTTCGTACTGATAGCCTTTATATCGCAAATACAAATCTTCGTGTGTCACAGCTTCTTTCACTTGCAATTGCGGTTTTATGCCTTGTAATTACAATTGTTAAATTCGTTCAAATTCACAGAAGAAACGTTTATAAAGTAAATGAATATAAGGAGAAACAGGAAAATGCAGATAATTGATGGTAAAGTAGTTTCAGCGGCTGTTCGCGATAGAATTAAAGCAGAAGTTGAAGAACTTAAAAATAATGGTAAAGAAACAGGACTTGCAGTTATTATTGTTGGTAATAACCAAGCTTCAAGAGTTTATGTTAACAACAAGAAAAAGGGTTGCGAACAGGTTGGAATGAACTCTTTTGAGTATGCACTCCCTGAAGAAACAACTACTGAAGAACTTTTAGAGCTTATTGAAAAACTTAATAAAGACGAGAATGTTGACGGAATTCTTTGTCAGCTTCCTTTACCTAAACAAATTGACGAGCAATTAGTAATAAATTCAATTGTTCCTGAAAAGGATGTTGACGCATTCCACCCAATGAATACTGGTCATATTATGATTGGCGACTACGCATTTTTACCTTGCACACCTGCGGGTATTATCGAAATGCTCAAATACTACAACATTGAAATCGCAGGTAAGGAATGTGTTGTAATTGGTAGAAGTAACATTGTTGGTAAGCCTATGGCAATGCTTCTTTTGCAAAATAGCGGTACTGTTACAATTTGCCACTCAAAAACAAAAAATTTAGCAGAAGTTACTCGCAGAGCTGACATTTTAGTAGCTGCTGTTGGTAAGGCTGACTTTGTTAAGGCTGATATGGTTAAAGACGGTGCTGTTGTAATTGATGTTGGTATGAACAGAAATGCAGAGGGCAAGCTTTGTGGCGATGTTGATTTTGAGGGCGTTAAAGATAAATGCTCATTCATAACACCAGTTCCGGGTGGCGTTGGCCCAATGACTATTACTATGCTTCTTCAAAACACACTTACATCTTCAAAAAACAAAGCAAATAAATAAATAAAAAAGAACCGATAGATTTTACTCTATCGGTTTTCGCTTTATAAGAAATATGCGTTTGAATATGCCTTGTAACCCTTACTGTCGGTTACAACAATTCTAAAATATTTTTCTTTTGGCTTTACTTTGAATTCTGCAAAATTTACTGTGCCCGTATCTTCGGCATTTTTAATTTGGCAGTCACGAGTGTGCGGAATGTAAGAAATTGACCGAGCATCACTCGTTTTAACTGTTACCTTGTTGCCATCAAGTGTAATTCCTAAAATTTTAGGGCCAATGTGATTGTAAGTGCCGGTTGACGAGTAAAACATACCGTTTTTCAAAGCATTTGTAACATCTTCGTAAGTTAGGGACTTTGCAGCTATCATAATATATCCACCGTAAGAGTCGCAGTCCGGCGACGAGTCAGGATAAACATTGTGGTTATCGTCTGTTGAGATGCAATACATATTACTGTTTTTGCGAAGTAGGTCGTCATAAGCGTGGCCGTTGTCATCATCAAACCCGCAAACTACACAGCCGTAGTTAGTAATTTCCATAGCATCTGCATTTTTGTAGCGAATGTACTGTGGGTAAGACTCTAAACTCCAAGTTGGGTGGTTGTAGGTAACGAAAAACCCGTTTCGCTGGCCCGTTTTAATAAGATGATTTATACCCCATTTTGTATAAGGTCTGTAAATTAAAGCAGTTTTTTTATCCACCTTAACGAGCTTTCGGTTTTCTTTCGCATTACCCCAAAGGTAAGATGGGCTAAAGCAAACCTCGGTGTCAATATCTTTGTGTAGTGCTAAAAAGCAAAGATGACAAGTCTTTCCACTAACACCGCTTGACTCAATTTCGTATCCGTTTAGCATTAAAAAGTTTTCGTCAGTTAAATCGTTATGTGGTACAAAAATTTCGTGGTCAGTAATTGCTAAAATGCTGTAACCGTGTGCTTGGTAGTCAATTTTTAACTGTTCAGGGGTTTTCTTACCGTCTGAAAGTGTTGAGTGACAATGAAGATTGCCACGGTAATATTTTAAGTTTTCGTTTTCTTCGGGGAGTAAGATTTTCATTATTTCACCGCTTTCCCGTATAATAAATTCATTTTAACAAACTTTTATTTCTTGGTCAATAGTGGGTGCAGAGTCGCCATACCTTGACTAATTAGATAGCATATTCTTTTAAGGAGTAAAAATATGAAACATTATGAAAGTATGATTATTGGCCACATTTCAATGGATAATAACATTGACCATTTAGGCAACGGAGCATTTGTTTGTGGCGGTGCTGTACTTTGTTCTTCGGCTTCAGCTTTTGCCCTTGGCCACAATGTTGCGGCAGTAACAAGACTCGCAAAAAAAGATGATGACAGACTTAAAGAGTTTACAATTCCAAGTGAGAATTTATATGTAGTTCATTGTGAAAACTCAACTACAATGAAAAATGTATATTTTACACCTGATAAAGAGCGTAGAGAAACTTCTTGCAGTAGCAAGGGCGATCCATTTGAAATAAGCGATATTCCGGAAGACACAAGTGCCGACATTTACCATTTTGCAGGTCTTCTTTATGGGGATTTCCCTAACGATATGATTAAAGAATGTGCTAAAAAGGGTAAGATTGCACTTGATGTTCAAACTTGCCTTCGCCACAGAGCCGAAGATGGTAGTATGTTCTTTGAAGATTGGAAATATAAAATGGAAATGCTCCCTTATATTAGCTTCTTAAAGACAGATGCTGCCGAAGCCGAGATTATGACTGGCACTTCGGATAGATATGAAGCAATTAAAATGCTTTACGAGTGGGGTGCTAAAGAAGTGCTTATCACTCACAATACAGAAGTTATTGCCTATAACGGTGGCGAAATTTTCTCTTGCCCAATTAGAGCTCGTAATTTAAGTGGTAGAACCGGCAGGGGCGACACAACCTTTGCGGCATATATCAATGAAAGACTTACAAATGATATAGAAACTTCTCTTTTATATGCAACAACTACTGTTTCGCTTAAAATGGAAACACCAGGCCCACTTAAAGCTACAAGAGAAGATATTGATAATTACATCAAAGAGCTTTATCCTGAATATGTGAAATAAATTAAATAATAAAATTTATGCCCACTCAACGAGTGGTCTTTTTATATTGATATTCTATTTTCCTATATTCCATTTTTCCGAGAGGTGTTTTGCAGACGGAATAACATCACTATTTTCTGGCTTTTCATATTCGCAATATGTTTTGCCAAAGTTTAGCTCAAACTCGTCAAGCTTTTTGCCGAAATTTGTAGCTTTATAACTGTGTCTAATGTGCCACCTATCTCCAATAGGCACTTTTAATTTTTCGCCCTTTTCGGCACATTTTATTGCGTCAGTATAAAACAGTTCCCAGCGCCTATAGTAGTAGTCTTTAATAAGTCCGCTCCATTCACGCCAAGAGTAGTCAAAAAGGTGTGAGGTGTCGCCAGCAATATCGCCCCAAAGGGTAATTAGCGTTCTTGCATTTAGGTCAAACCACTTTTTCTCTTCTTCGTCTGTTGCGAGATTATGGGCGTCATTTACCCATCGAGAAAGGCACATTTCTTTTCTGTGTGAAAGAAGCTCGTCAAGGTCTAAAAGCAAATCTAATTGCTCTTTAGATATTTCTTTCATATCCTTCGCATTGTTACTATTAAATGCCTTTTGAAATTCAAGCTGTGTGTCGTGGAAGCGGTTGCTAAGAGCCTGCCTTGTAATGTCGCAAAGGTCATATTGATAGCCTTTAGAACTTTCAAATTCATCACTAACTGAAAGGAAAAGTGAAAGTGCTTTTTCGTATTTTTTAGTGTCATACCAAATTTTAGTAAAACAGCAAGGGCCAGTCATAATTGGCATTGGGTGTGGGCGAGAAGCAAGAGCAGAGCCAACCTCGTTTTCTTCATAACCCTCGTCACAGTAGCAGGTGTCCATTAAAATGTCCCAAGCATCTCGTAAAACTTTACTGTATTTACCATATCGTCTTTCAATGTAGTCGTCAAGCCAAGTAGAAAAGTCAATTTTTCGGCTTTCGGTTAGCATGTGAAATTGCAAGTCGTAAACAACTGGGTTTTGCTCAACCCCCTCCATAAACATACCAGTACCAACAACATTAGCACCCATATTTTGAAGTTTAAGGTAAGCATTTTCACAATGCCTACGGATTTTACCTTGCATTGCATTTTTGCCACCGAAATTGTGAAGCATACCTGAAACTACTGGGTAGCCATAAAAGTTTTTGTATTTCGGAGTGCGTTCAGAGTTAAGGTCTAAAATTAAAAGTCTGTCTTTAGGCACAGCTTTAATAATATGCTTGTAAGGGGTCCAGCCCTGCATAACCCAAATTGAGTTTTCGTCAAAATCTTTATAGAGCCTATCGATTGATTTACCAACTGCTCGCAAATAACTGTGCCACTTTTTAGGTGGAGTGCCCTCGTGGAATGGGTCACAAGCAAGATAATGGTAATTGCCGAAAAGTCTTTCAAGGTTTTTAAGGTGTGCTGTACCAAATTCATGGAATAGTGGGTCGAGTGGGTCAAGCTGTGCGGTTTTTGGGTACCTACACCAGCCAGTCTTAGCCAAAATTTTAGCTTTAGGGTATTTTTCCATAAGCTTCATTGGTACGTGACCCGAAAAGCCTTGCTGAATTGGTTGCATACCAAGCTCAATTGCTCTATCAAGTATTTTCTTGCCAAGCTCGAGCCTTTCGTAAATGTACTTTTCGTCTTTTGGTGGTAAATAGCTATCAATATTAGTCATTAAATGCCACGCCCAAAAAGCAGGACCACTAACGGTTGAAAGGGCCTCTTCTTTAGTAAAGCTGAACCCTAAAAGTGTTTCGTACCAAACTGCTTCAGTACCAATTACGCAAAGTGGCATATTTATTCCGTTCATCGCCATAAAGTCAAGCTCTTTTTCCCATCTCTTAAAATCCCACCAAGCGGCGGTGTAATCAAGAGTGCAATAGTTTAAGTAAACTCGCCATTTTTGCTCAATGGTATTAGAGAATTCCCCAGAGAACATTGTAAGCTCTGTAATATCAATTGTGTCAGTACCACACCAAGAATATTGAACTTTACAATACTTTTGAAGATATGAATAAAGTCCGTGAAATGCTGAAATATAGTTATTGGCAGACACAAAAACCTTACCGTCAGCGGTAGTGATTTTATAAAAATCTTTCTCGCCACCGGTAATTTCAATATTTATTTTATCTTTAATATTCTTAAAATTTCTGTCTAAAAATCCGTCAATAACTTTATCCATAAAATCATCTCCTAAAAATATTATACAAAAATAAATTAACACTTTCAATACACAGTTTAATGTGTTAAAATAAATTTATTGGAGGTGCCGAAAAATGAAATATATGATAGCGTCCGACATTCACGGTTCGGCTTTTTACTGTAAAGAGATGTTAAAAGCTCTGGAAAAAGAAAATGCAGACAAGCTAATTTTACTTGGCGATGTTCTTTACCACGGCCCAAGAAATGACTTGCCAAAGACTTACGCTCCCAAAGAGGTTATTGCATTACTTAGTGAAATTAAAGATAAAATTCTTTGTGTAAGGGGTAACTGCGACGGAGAAGTTGACCAAATGGTTTTGCCATTCCCTATTATGGCTGACTATGGAATTTTAAGTGTGAATAATAAAACTGTTTATTTCACTCACGGCCATAATCACAATATTGAAAAATGCCCACCACTAAGCACCGGCGACATTCTTCTTCACGGCCACACTCATGTACCTGCTTGGCAGGAGTTCGGTAAAGGTAATTTGTACTTAAACCCAGGCTCTGTGTCAATTCCAAAAGAAAATTCAGTTAATTCCTATATGACTCTCGAAAACGGCAAATTCCTTTGGAAAGATTTTGACGGAAATGTGTATCACGAATTAGATGTATAACAAAAAGCGGTAGTGAAAACTACCGCTTTAATTTTACTTTTGTTTGATTTTATAAAGCTCTTCTGCCCCAAGTCTTGCTTTTGCTACTATATCATTTTCGGCTTTAGGGAAGCAGTAAAAGGTTTGCTTTGTGTCGCCAATGCAAATCATATCGCCTATTTCGTACCAATAATAATCAGAATATAGAGAATAGGAAGCGGTTGGCTTTTGGTTATATTGGAGCTTCCCGTCACAGCCTACTAAATTAAATCCGTTTTCGTTGTGAGTAAGCACGCCAGAGCCTACTTTGTAAATACAAGAAAAATCGTGAAGCATAAAAATGTCAACATCTGCCTTTATTTCGTAAGTGCCGTTCTCGATTTCTTCTTTAACACATTCTCGCTCCCAAGCGAACCAGTCAGGAACGTGGGTAAATTTGCTTTCGCCATTTTTACATTCAAGAAAACCGGTTTCAGTAAGCTCATAGGCTTTACCACATTTTTTACAGGTAATAGTAGTGCCTTTGCCTTCCATTTCGCCCTCTGCCATACAATGTGGGCATTTATATAAAACTCTGTTAAGACAGTCGGCTCTAAAATCTTCTGTAATTTTAATGTTGTTCTCTTGCTGGTAGCGGAAATTGTCAAATGTAAAGTTCTCACGAAGTTTTTCGTTTATTTCATCAGCCGAAAGTGTTTCGGTTTGCTCTTTTGAAATAATAACACTCATTTTAGCTGAAATATTAGTATTTCGAAGCTGTAAATTGTTGTAAAGTGGGTCACGCAAAAATGCACCAAAGGTTCTAATCATTACAACTGGCACTCCGAGGTGCTTAATGCACTTTCCAAGGCTTTCAGGGAGAGGTGTTGCTGTTCCGTCAAAGGTGTAGCTTGCTTCAGGGTACATAAGAATTGACGAATTAAGCTTTTTTACAGTATAGACCATATCACGAATAAGTGTTGGGTCGTTAACAAATTTACGAGTTGGAATACAGCCAAGCTTACGAAGCAAAGCTTCTTTACCGACAAATCCGTCTTGAGTGCAAATAATGTTAAATGGTCTATCTATTAACTTAAAAGCAATAAGCAAATCGGTAAAGCAAGAATGGTTCATAAGGTAAAGGCAAGGCTCTTCCTTTGAAATGCTTTCCATATTTTCTTTGCTATATGTAAAATTAACTTTATTAAGGTCAAGGGAAGCGTAAATATTTACGATATTTTTTAATGCTTTACTTTGTTTTTGCGGTTTTTTATGTGGACGAGGGGGTAAGGCTTGCACCTCGTCAAATGGCATTTCTTTTACTTTTATTTTCATAAATTTAATCCTTAAAAATTTAATTGATATTTATATTATATTATTTACCAATTGCCTTGTCAACGAAGAGTTAGCTATTGCAAAAAGATAACAGATATTGTAAAATTTAATTAACAATTTTTGAGGTATATTTTATGACTAAAATAATGTTTATTTGCCACGGCAATATTTGCCGAAGCCCTATGGCAGAATTTATATTCCGTGATTTAGCTAATAAAAATGGAGTAGGGGATAAGTTTTCAGTTTCGTCTTGTGCTACAAGCACCGAAGAAATTTGGAACGGAGTTGGAAACCCAGTTTACCCACCGGCTCGTGCTGAGCTTCAAAAGCACGGAATTTCTTGTGATGGAAAAAGGGCGGTTCAACTTAAAAAATCTGACTATAACGAGTACGATTTACTCGTTTGTATGGACAGTCAAAATGTTAGAAACGCTATGCGAATTTTAGGCTCGGACCCACAGAATAAAGTCTGCAAACTAATGGATTTTACAGATCAAAAAGGTGATGTAGCAGACCCGTGGTATTCGGGTAATTTCACAGTAGCATATAACGATATTTGTGAAGGTTCAAAGGCACTTATTGAAAAGTTAATGGAGGAAAAAGAAAATGTCTAAGGAAAATAAAGACTATCAACCAAAAGCTACGAGATTTGTTGCAATAGCTGTTGCTTTGTTTATAATTGTTTTTGCTGTAGGATCAAAATTTTTGAATACTGAGCATATACAATCAGCAGTTTCTAACAATGAATATTTCCCTAAAATTGGAATATTGATAATGCTTGTGTTGATTTTGTTCTCAACACGCATTGCATTTCATTGGCTAAAAGTAATTGTACTTGATTTAGCTGGAATTAGTCTTGACGATTTAGAAATTCCAGAAGGATTTGACAAGCAAATTGAAGTTAAAGATGGTAAAAAAGAAAAACGAATTCCGATGCTTTCAGTTAAACTATTCTTTTTCCTTCAAAAAGAGTCAGACTCAAGTAAATGGGTGTTACCATTATTTTTATACGCCTTGTGCTTTATTCCAATATATCTCTCAATAATTCAATTTGTGTTAGTGAACTTCACAACTGTAAAAGTACCAAGCATCAATATAAATTTCACTGCTATATCTATTGCTGTATGTATATTTGGAGGCATTTTAGGACGCCTTTTCCAAAATTACAAACCTAAAACAAAAAGCAAAAGAAAAAAGAAAAGATAAAAACTGATAGCTTTAGGAGAAAATTATGATTTTATATTACACAGGAACTGGCAACAGTGAATATGTTGCAAAGAAAATCGGCGAAAAGATAGGGGACGAAGTAGTAAATCTTTTTGACCGAATTAAAAATAAAGATTACTCTTCAATAGAAAGTGAGAAAATGTGGGTAATTGTTTGCCCAACTTACGCTTGGCGAATTCCAAGAGTAGTTAAGACTTTTTTGCTGAATACAGAATTAAATGGTAATAAAGATATTTGCTTTGTAATGACTTGTGGCGACGGAATTGGCAATGCAGGTAAATATTCTCTTAAAATTTGCCAAAAGAAAAATCTTAATTACAAAGGCACAGCAAGGGTAGTTATGCCTGAAAACTACATAGCACTTTACGAAGCCCCAGCAGAAAGAGAGGCAAATGAGATTATTGCGAAAGCCGAAAGTATAATCGAAAAAACTGCAAATGATATTTTGGAAAATAAAAATATCGACAATGTAAAAGTTACTCAAAAGTTTTACAGTAGCACAGTAAATCCGCTTTTTTATACTTTGATTGTTAAAGATAAAAAGTTTAGTGTAGCTGACTCTTGCATTTCTTGTGGTGTTTGCGAAAAGAGTTGCCCAATGGGTAACATTAAACTTCAAAATGGTAAACCAACTTGGAACGGAAATTGTACTCACTGTATGGCGTGTATTTGCAAATGCCCCAAAGAAGCTATTGAATATGGCGAAAAAAGTAAAAATAAAGTGCGATATACCTGCCCAAAATAGATTGACTTAAATGGCTTATTATGGTAAACTAATTAAACATTATTTTTGAAAAGACGGTGTAAAATAAATGGAAATTTCAGCACATTTAGCTTCGCTTTTTCCTTTTGCAGCAGACAATACAATTTATGCAGTAGCAATGTTTGTTATTGGCATTTTCTTTATTGTTAAGGGCGGCGACATTTTCGTTGACGCTGCTACTTGGATTGCCGAAGCAACAGGTATTCCAAAATTCATTATTGGTGCAACTGTTGTTAGTTTTGCAACAACTCTTCCTGAACTTTTGGTTTCAGCAATTGCCGCTTCACAGGGCAAAACCGATATGGCAATCGGTAATGCGGTTGGCTCAGTTACAGCAAATGTTGGTCTTATTATGAGTATCTCAATTCTTTGTATGCCAGCACTTGTAAAACGTTCTGAAGTCGCATTTAAGGGTCTTTTAATGGTCGGAATAATCGCGCTTCTTACCATTTTTTCACAAAATGGCGTTCTTTCAATTCCACAAAGCATTATCATAATCGCAATTTTTGCTGTATTTATGATTGAAAATATTATCAGTGGCAAAAAATCAATGGGTGAAGACAATGACGACAAACCTGAAGTTAATGGTAAAGAAGTAATTAAAAACATTTGTAAATTTATTATTGGTGCTTTGGGTATTGTTGTAGGTGCTGATTTACTCGTTGATAACGGTACTGTTATTGCTTCAAAACTCGGTGTTTCAGAGGCTATTATCGGCGTTACAATTATTGCAGTTG
>JAZUGZ010000023.1:0-1586 GCA_045641425.1 Candidatus Fimenecus sp. | reverse complement strand
CTATTTGAATGTTCTCCAATGATTTTCAAAGCAAATTCAAAATTCTCATAGGTAGTTGTTGATTTATCCTCAAGCAAAATTCTTGTTTCGTCAATGCCTTTGCCTACAAGATAATTCTTAATTATCTCAGCTTCTGAAACAGCTTGCTTTTTCCTAAAGCAACCACCACAAGCTACTACAATAGAATTTTGATGTAAATTTAGGTACTCGGCTGCTCTATCCATTCTATCACAAAGCTGAGGACAAGGTGTGTCAGCACCAATAATATTACAGCCAAGAATCATTAAATAATCACAGTCGTCATCGTAATGTTTAACAGCATCTGCAATTACAAATGGCATATAACAAACTGCTGGAATTGCCAAAACAACGCCAAAAGATTTAATTGTATTTTTCGCAAAGTTATTCACAAAATCACTTCCGTTAAATCTTTTTAACTGCACCCATATTTGCCATTATCTTTTTAGTTCCCACTTTTTCAAATGAGATTTCCATAAGCACATCATTGCCCATTGGTTTAAGAGAAATAATCATACCAACGCCAAATACTCTATGCTTAACCTGGTCGCCAACCGAGAAAGTATCTGTACTCTTTTTAGGAGCTTCGCCAAGGCTAAATCCTCTTGAAATTGGCTTAGTCGGTGCAGAAGGTCTTTCAAATCTATTAACATTCTTTTTAACGGGTTTTACAAGTGATTTACAGCACTCTTCAGGAAGCTCGCCAATAAACCTAGACGGAACATTGTATTTAGTAGAGCCATAAAGCATACGAGCTTTTGTGTTAAGAAGATAAAGCACTTCCTTGGCTCTAGTAATACCAACATAAGCAAGTCTGCGCTCTTCTTCAATTTCAGTTGGGTCATACATTGACTGTATTCCAGGGAAAACGCCTTCTTCCATACCTGAAATGAACACAACTGGAAATTCAAGTCCTTTTGAAGAATGAAGAGTCATTAAAACAACTGTTTCAGCATCTGCATTGTAATTATCAATATCAGTTAAAAGTGCAACTTCTTCAAGGAAATCAGCAAGTTCACCCTGTGGGTTTTCTTCACGGAATTTAATAAGGTTTGAATTAAGTTCATCAAGGTTTTGAAGCCTATCTTCAAGTTTTTCTTTATCAGAATTTAATGAAATTTTATAACCTGTTTCTTCTAAAAGCGACATAAAGACAGATGACGGAGATTCACGAAGAGAAAGTTCGTGAAATGACTCAATCATACTTGTAAATTCTTTAAGTTTTGATGCCGAACGAGAAAGCTTTTCGTACTCGTCAGCGTGCTTGATTACTTCAAAAAGACTAATTCCTAAGCCATCTGCTATTTCTTTAGCATAGGAGATAGTTGTAGCACCAATTCCCCTTTTAGGAACATTGATAATTCGTTCAAGGCGAACCGAGTCACTTGGGTTTGCAATTACACTTAAATATGCAAGTGAATCTTTAATTTCCATACGGTCATAGAACTTATGACCACCAATAATTCTATAAGGAATACCACTACGAACTAAAGCACGCTCGACTGTGTTGGACATAGCATTCATACGGTATAGAACAGCAAAATCGGAGAACTTTTTACCCTTTTGCA
>JAZUGZ010000022.1:0-2661 GCA_045641425.1 Candidatus Fimenecus sp. | reverse complement strand
AAGGAAAAGCAAAGAAAGTATTTGCTACTGAAAACCCTGATTTAGTTATCGTTTCTTATAAGGACGATGCTACTGCACTTGATGGTCTTAAAAAAGGCACAATTGTAGGTAAGGGCGCTATTAACAACCGTATGTCAAACTACCTTATGCAGGTTCTTGAAAAGAAAGGTGTTAAGACACACTTTGTTGAAGAACTTAACGACAACGAAACAGTTGTTAAAAAGGTTTCAATTGTTCCTCTTGAAGTAATCATTAGAAATATTTCAGCTGGTTCATTTGCTAAGCGTTTTGGCGTTGAAGAAGGCATTGTATTTGCAGAGCCAACTATTGAATTCTCATATAAGAATGACGATCTTCACGACCCACTTATGAACTCTTACCATGCTTTAGCTCTTGGTGTTGCTACTAAAGAAGAAATTGAAACAATTAAAACTATGGCTTTCACAGTAAATGAAGTTCTTAAAGAATATTTCCTTTCACTTGGTGTTAAGCTCGTTGACTTCAAGCTTGAGTTTGGTAAAACAAACGATGGTACAATCGTTCTTGCTGACGAAATTTCACCTGATACATGCCGTTTCTGGGATGCAGAAACAAACGAAAAGCTTGACAAAGACCGTTTCCGTAGAGATATGGGCGGAGTTGAAGATGCATACAAAGAAATGATGCGTAGAGTATTTGGCGAATAATAATTTTCGGAGGCTAAAATTATGGGAGGATTTTTCGGAGTAGTTTCTAAAGAAGAATGCTTGCTTGATGTTTTCTTCGGCGTTGACTATCATTCACACTTAGGTACACGCCGTGGCGGTCTTGCAGCATACGATAAAGAAATCGGCTTACAGAGAAAAATACACAATATTGAAAATGCTCCATTCCGTACAAAGTTTGAACATATCTTTGAGGAAATGAAGGGTACTTCAGCAATCGGTTGTATTAGTGACACTGACCCACAGCCTTTGCTTATTCGTTCAAGACTTGGAACATTTGCAATTTGCACTGTTGGTATTATTAACAATGCTGACTACTTAATTGATAAATACTTAACTAATGACCACGGTCATTTTGATGCAATGACTGGTGGTAAGGTTAATTCAAATGAGCTTATCGCTTCACTTATCAGCCTTAAAGAAAATTTTAAGGAAGGTATTGAGTTTGCTCAAAATGTAATTGTTGGTACTGCTTCAATTCTTGTTCTTACAGAAACAGGTTCAATCATTGCAGCACGTGATAAAATGGGCAGACTTCCAATTCAAATTGGTAAAAATGATTTAGGTTTTGCTCTTTCGTTTGAGTCATTTGCTTATGAAAAGCTTGGCTATGAGTTAACAAAAGAATTAGGCCCAGGGGAGATTGTTGAAATCACACCTGACGAAATTAAGCAGTTAAAAGAACCAGGCAAAAAGAAAAAGATTTGCGCATTCCTTTGGAGCTATTATGGTTACCCAACCTCAACTTATGAGGGTGTAAACGTTGAAAAGATGCGTTACGATAACGGTAAAATCATGGCCCAAACCGATATGGAAAGCGGTATTTGTGAAGGCGTTGACTATGTTGGCGGTGTTCCTGATTCAGGTACACCTCATGCAGTTGGTTACTCAAACGAAAGTGGTATTCCATTTGCAAGAGCATTCATTAAATACACACCAACTTGGGCAAGAAGCTTTATGCCAACTAATCAGGCAGAGAGAAATAAAATTGCTAAAATGAAGCAAATTCCAGTTAAAGACCTTATTGTTGGTAAAAATCTTGTTTTTGTTGATGACTCAATTGTTCGTGGTACTCAGCTTAGAGAAACTGTTGAGTTCCTTTATGAAAGTGGTGCAAAGTCAGTTCATATGCGTTCTGCTTGCCCACCAATTATGTATGGTTGTAAATACCTTAACTTCTCTCGTGCTACAAGTGAAATGGAACTTATCGCAAGACGAGTTATTGTTGAGCTTGAGGGCGAAGAAGGATTTAACTACATTGAAGAATATTCAGATGCAAAGACCGAAAGAGGTAAGAAGCTTCGTGAAAATATTTGCGAAAAGCTTCATTTAGCTTCGCTTGAATTCCAAAGCCTTGAAGGTATTGTAAAGGCTATTGGACTTCCTGAAGAAGAACTTTGCACATATTGTTGGAACGGAAAGGAATAAATTATGAATAATTCAAGATCAGACGTTTATGCAGCAGCAGGCGTGGACATCACAGCAGGTTACAAAGCAGTTGAACTTATGAAAAAGCACATCGCAACCACTATGACTTCAGGCGTTTGTTCTGATGTAGGCGGTTTTGGTGGCCTTTTCGAACTTGATTTAGAGGGTATTACAAAGCCAGTACTTGTTAGTGGTACAGACGGTGTTGGTACAAAGCTTAAAATAGCATTTATTATGGACAAGCACGACACAGTTGGTATTGACTGTGTTGCAATGTGTGTTAACGACATTATTTGTTGCGGTGCTAAACCATTATTCTTCCTTGACTATATCGCATGTGGTAAAAATGTACCTGAAAAAATTGCTGACATTGTTAAAGGTGTTTGTGATGGCTGTGTTCAGTCAGGTGCAGCACTTATCGGTGGCGAAACTGCAGAAATGCCAGGTTTTTACCCAATTGACGAATATGACCTTGCAGGTTATTGCACAGGTGTGGTTGATAAGGAAAAAATAATAAATAATAAAGAAA
>JAZUGZ010000021.1:0-1567 GCA_045641425.1 Candidatus Fimenecus sp. | reverse complement strand
ATGCTTGACGAACAGCTTGAAAAGGGCATTATGGAAAAGTACCCAGTTAATGCTACATCTTACAATACATCTGGTAATGCTGAAAGTGGTAGACCATCAATTGATGATCCTACTAACGAAAATAGTGTTAAGAGTAAAACTAATAATAGTAACAATCAGCCTAAACCAAGTGATTGAAAGGTGGTGAGATAAGTGGATTTATTTGAAATATCAAATAGAGTTTCAAAAGGTGGCAGACGAAAAATAAAAATGTCTTTGCTTGAAGTTAATTCAATCAATAAGAACGGTATTAATTGGAAAGAAGAATATGTTATTAACAATTTAGATTCAGCAATTAATATGCCTTTGTGTGCTGAGTTTACTGATGACACTAAAACAGTACCTCTCGGACATGGATTGACTTCTATTGACAAATCTGAAAATGAGCCTTTGTTTGAAGATAGTGAGGTTGTCGGTACAATCACTAAAGCATATCTGACTGATATTGTCGTTGACGGTGCAACGAAAAAGATTCTTTGTGGCGAAGGATTTATTTATCAACAGCGTTATCCTAATTTTACTAAATGGCTTGTTGATAATGTAAAAAATAATAAGGTTATGTCCTCAATTGAAATAATGGGTACTCCTGAGAACAATAACATTATTGTATATGAAGAAGAAGAAATTTCGCAAGAGAAAAGAACACCTTGCGAATTTTTGTTTTCTGGTTCAGCATTGTTATCCGTAGAACCTGCCGATGATATGGCTATGGTTTTGCAGATGAACAGTTTGAATAAAAACAATACAGAAGAAAGTGAGGAACAAGAAGTAATGAATGAAGAAATGCTCAATGCAATTACTGATACGGTAAAGAATACTATATCAGAGGTTAATGCAAAGAACGCTGAGTATGAAGCTAAGATTGCCGAACTTAATCAGACTATTGCTGATAAAGATAATACTATCTCTGAAATTAATGCAAGCGTTGAACAGATTAAACAGGCTTTAACAGAGTTAGAAGCTGAGAGAGATGGTCTTAGAGCAGAGCTTGATGTAACATATGAAGCAAGAGAAATTCTTACAGCCGAGTTAGCAAAAGCAAAAGTAGCTGAGAAGATTGGTGAAATGGAAAAGGCTGTTGCTGTATTTACTGAGGAACAGAAGGCTTATGCTGCTAATGAAATTGAAGAATTTAAAGCAAACCCTGAAACTGTTGAGATTAATACTATTGTAAATAAGATTTATGTTGAGATTGGTAAGAAGGCACTGACTGAAACACCAGTCGTAGAAACAAATCAGAAAGAAGATATTTACGCTGGTATTGATTCAGTTAAAGAAGAAAAAGTGATTGATGTTTATGCATCAACAATTAAGTAAAAGAAAGGTGAGGATAATATGGTAAAGGTACATACAATTGAAATGATTGAGCATAGTGCAAATAGCACACCTTATGTAACTGCTCATGCAGACATGATTAATGGCGCACTTGTATCACTCGGTACAAATAATACTACTGCTGCACCTGCTACTGGCAAGGAGCTTTATATCGTTCTTAATACACAGGTGGGCGATAAGGAATACGCAAGAG
>JAZUGZ010000020.1:0-6696 GCA_045641425.1 Candidatus Fimenecus sp. | reverse complement strand
CCAATTGAAAATACATCTGGCGCACTTTGTTCACTTCTTTGCTTCTTAGTTTTAGGCGACAAATTGAGCATTTGGCAGGTAACTGCAATTGCAGTATTGCTTGTTGGTATTTTGGGAATTGGCTTCCTTGACAATAACGGCTCAACAGACAGAAAAAAAGTTCTTGGCAAAAAAATGGCTTTTGTAGCATTTTCAATGCCATTCCTTTATGCAATTTTTGATGCTGTTGGTTCAATGCTTGAAGATATTTATTTGGATATTGAAAGTACAAAGCTTATTGATGTTACTGAAGATACAATTGAAAATGTTGCAAATACTGCTTATGAGCTTGTGTTCTTCGCATTTGCAATTGCAATCTTCTTTTTCATTAAAGCAAAAGGTGAGAAGATTAACTTCCCACGTCAGAAGGATAAACTTTTAGCTGCCGTATGCGAAACTGCTGGTCAGTTTACTTATGTTTTCGCAATGAGTGGTGGTAATGCAAAGGTTTCAGCACCAATTATGTCATCAGTTTGCGTTGTTTCTTTTGTTCTTTCACACATTTTCTTAAAAGAAAGACTTACAAAGAAACAGTACTTCTTTATTGCACTTGTAATAATTGGTATTATCGGCCTTGCAATTATTGAGGGCGAATAATTAATAAAGTATTTATAAAATTAATAATTAAAATTTATAGGTACTTTGCAATTTCGCAGAGTACCTTATTGTTTCATAGGGAACAAAGTTACATTTAATGTTAGGAGTTGATATAATGGAAAATTTCATTCCAAAAGAAAAGCTTTCGAAAAAAGAACAAAAGAAGTTAAATGCGAAAGCACGAAAAAACTGGCAGGGAATATCTCCCGTTACACGCAAACCCGAAAACAAAAAGAAATATAATCGAAAAAAGCTCCGTGACGAAGATCGAAAATCACGGAGTTTTTTATTTTGCTTGTCGCAATAATTGAATTGCCTCTCTCTGATGAGGGGGTGTCTACAAAGCAGACGAAAAATTGGACTATGAGTTCGAATCTCTTTCGATTACACAGAAAAGGAAAAAGAGAAATCGCACAAAAGTACAATTTCTCTTTTTCTGGCAGCCGAGGCGAGATTCGAACTCACGCATGCAGCAGTCAAAGTGCTGTGTCTTACCGCTTGACGACTCGGCTATATTCATTAAAAAAATCCGCCCAATCGCTTGGGAAGGGCGGAAATTGTGGGGTGGAATACCGGATTCGAACCGGTGGTCTCCAGTGCCACAAACTGGCGCTTTAACCAACTAAGCTAATCCCACCATAAATGGCGCGCTGAGAGGGACTCGAACCCCCGACCCCCTGCTTAGAAGGCAGGTGCTCTATCCAGCTGAGCTATCAGCGCATTGGAGCGGGTGATGAGAATCGAACTCACACGACCAGCTTGGAAGGCTGGGATTCTACCATTGAACTACACCCGCATTTCGTTTAACGCTTGAATATTTTATCATAAGACATTTGGTTTGTCAACATAATTTTTGTAATTTTCTAAATAATAGATTGTACGTTTTAAGGTTTTTTATAGGGTTTATATATTAGCCCATTAAATTTAATTTAGGACTTGCAAATTTTAACCATATTTGTCATACCTTTTGACAGAGGTGGTAATTTTGTTTTTAGAGCTTTTAGGTTTTCTTTCGCAAAATTTAATTTATTTTATGCTTCATTTAACTTCAGGAAATTCTTTTCCAAAGCCACTTTCGGCAAAAGAAGAATTAGAAGCATTAACCAATTTTCACGAAAAAGGGGATATGCAAGCTCGTGAAAAGTTAATAAATCACAATATGCGCCTGGTTGCTCATATAGTTAAGAAATATTATGCAAATTACTCTGACCAAGATGATATTATTTCAATTGGCACTATTGGACTTATTAAAGGAATTGATAGCTTCGATTATAAAAAAGGAACTCGCCTTGCAACTTATGCTTCTCGCTGTATTGAAAATGAAATTTTAATGCACTTTAGAGCCAAGAAGAAAAGCGAAAAAGATATTTCAATGAATGAGCCAATTGACACCGACTCTGAGGGGAATCCATTGACTTTTACAGATATTATTTACACAGAAAGCACCGTGTTTGATGAAGTAGATTTGAAAATGCGTTCAGAAAAGCTTTATGAATATCTTAAAAGACTTTCAGACCCACGCGAAAGACAAATTTTAGTAATGCGTTATGGGCTTTACGATACAGTGGCAATGCCACAGCGAGAAGTAGCAGAAAAACTCCATATTTCACGTTCGTATGTATCAAGAATAGAGAAAAAAGCACTCTCGGAACTTCGTAAAATGTTTGAATGCGAGTAAATGCAAATAACTGTTGAAAAAATGGACTGAATTTAGTATAATAAACAAAATATGTCTTGGAGAGTGCAAAATGAATTCAGTAAGTGAAAAAATGCTTGATTTAATGGGCGTTTGGGGCCCGTATTCCAAAAAATATAGCGGTATTTCAAGAATAGTTAATCACGATTTTGAAAAAGGTGTTCGTTTTGATTGTGTAGTAAGTCCTGCTATTGAAAATGCGGACTCAAGAGTGCCAAATGTTACTGTTCCTGTTGGTGTTCATCCTTGGGAAGCAAAAAGTGACTATTCTTTCTATTCTTATCGTTATGACCTTGAGTGGAAAGACAGAGTTTACGCAGATGTTTCATTTACAAAGCTTTCAAAAGACAGTGTTTTAATTCGCACTAAATTTTTCAATAATACCGAGATTAAGCAAATTTGCCTTGTAAATATGTTTTCGGCTATTGAGTACCCAAATGTTACTGTAACTACTCCAGTACTTCCAGAAAAATGTGTTTATGTTGATGCACTCGACTATATAGCTTTTGAATACGCTAATTCTCGCCCTTGGGATAGGCAGACTATTGATGCTATGAAAAAAGGCGAGTTCTTTGACGACAGATTTTGTGGTCATAGGGGTCTTGGCGACAGAGATAATAACCGCTATATTTTGCAAAAAGTTTCTCCATTTGCAGGAAATAAAGGTGATAAAGTTTCATACGAATTAACAGTAAATGAAGAATATTCAAATCCTGCACTTTTTGTAAGATATAGAACTACTGACGAGTGCGATGTAGAATTTACTCTTAATGGCAAGCTTATTACTTTGCCACAGAGTGACAAAATGAATATTGTAAAAATTCCAGTTTCTATTTCGCTTGGGAAAAATGAATTTGAATTTATATCTAACGGCAAGGGCGGGGTAGAGCTTGACTTTATTTGCCTTTGCGAAGAAAACGAAGAAATTAAAATAAATGCCGAAAAGCACCCATTTGAGCCAACAATAAAAATAGCTCAAACAGCAAATGGTAAAGAAGTTTCTTATAAATATGAAGGTGTTAAAGGCGAATTTAAGATTCGAACCTTTAACCCGTCAACTCGTTTTAGAGATTTTCCAACAGGTTGCCTTGAAGACAGCCCAACAGCTCGAATTTCTCAGCCAGACGAGAGCTTCCAAAATATGCTTGAAACATTTTCAGGCTCATTTTCTGAAAAACATTCTGACGACGGATTTTACCATAACACAGTTGTTCATACTATTTATGTTGATCCAGGCGAAACACATACTGAATATGCTGTTCTCTCTTTTGGAGATACAGATTATTTATCAGTAGAAGATTATGAGAAAATCTATGAAGATGCCTATAACTCTCTTGAAAAATTAGAGCTTAATGAGTCAGGTAAAAAATACGAATTTTCTAATAAAATTCTTCGCTCAACTGTTTTCCAAAATACAGTTTATCCACTTTACCGCCATGGCGAATATGTAATTCATCACACTCCTGGCAAGCGTTGGGATTCATTCTACACTTGGGATTCAGGCTTCATTGGTCTTGGTATGCTTGAGTATGAAGCCGAAGAAATCGCTGACTATATTCTTGATACATATTTAAGTGATAGTGAGAATAAGGACTATGCATTCCTTTTACATGGTAGCCCAGTTCCAACTCATATTTACCAGTACTTTGAAATGCTTTGCAGAAGTAACAATAAAGACAAGCTTTTAGAATACTACCCAAGAGTTAAAATGTTTTATGATTTTCTCGCCGGTAAAATCAATGGCTCAACTACTGATAAATTCAATACAAACCTTACAACTACATTTGATTATTTCTATAATTGTAGCGGTATGGACGATTTGCCACCACAAAAGCAAATGTATAAAGATGGCATACAAAGAAATATGGCGCCTGTAATTTCAACTTCACAGGTTATTCGTGTTGCAAAGCTTCTTTATATTGTTGCTGATATGTTAGGACTCCACGAGGACAAGCAAACATATATTGATGATATAAACAAAAGAACAAATGCACTTCAAAAATATTCTTGGGATGAAGAGTCAGGCTATTTCAGCTATGTTCTTCACGATGAAAACGGCGATTATAAATGTAAATATAAAACCGAAAATAGCGAGAACCTTAATAAAACAATGGACGGTATTTACCCAATTATCGCTGGTGCTGTAACTAAAGAGCAAAGAGAAAAAATACTCTCTCATCTTAAAAGCGAACAAGAAATGTTTACTGGAGTTGGCATTAGCGCTGTTGATAGAACCGCTTCTTACTATGTAACAAATGGCTACTGGAATGGCAATGTTTGGATGTCACACCAGTGGTTCGTTTGGAAAACTATGTTTGACTTAGGCGAAACAGACTTTGCATTCAAAATCGCAAAAACCGCTATTGATATTTGGAAAAAAGAGGTTGAATATTCATATTACACCTTTGAAATGATTAACATTTCAACTGAGCGTGGTGGTTGGTTCCACAATTTTGGCGGACTTTCAACTCCAATTAGCATTTGGACTAACGCTTACTTCAAGCCTGGTACATTTACAGCAGGTCTTGACACAATGGTAAATTGCCGTGAATTTAACGAAAATAATACATCATTAAAAGCAAAAATCACCCATTACGGAAAGAATGAAAAATTCTCAGTTGTTGCCGTAATGAGTGACAGTAAAAAAGATTATAAAGTTTTAGTAAACGGAAAAGAAACAGAGTATTTTCTTCGTGAGAATAGTGCTGTTGAAATTATTCTCAGCGGAAGCGAAAAAGAATACGAAATTGTAGTTTCTTAATTAACCTGTATAATCTTCAATAATTCTTTGAAGCTCTTCAGGAGTGCTTACTATAATTCCTTGCTCTAAAAGCTCTTGGTCGCTTTTAGGGAGCAGGGCAACTGATGTATCAAAAACTTCAATCGGTGTTTTCTCGTTACCGTTAAAAATACCAATTTGACCGTCAAATTCACGAACAGTATATTGGTCTTGAACGGTTAATTCGGTTTCATTTATTGTTCGATTTTCTTTTGGTACTTTTGGCAAAAATAAACATAGCATTAAAACAATACTTAAGCCTATACAAATGTAAATAATATTCTTCATTTTGCACCGCCTTTCATTTTATTATTTCAAAACGGTTACAAAATATGAATTTTATAAAAAATTTCACAAAACTACTAAACAAATCATAAAGTTTGTGATACAATAACCTTGTATGTGAACTTAAAACTGATTTTACTGTTCACTTTGGAGGAAGTTATGAGAAAAAAGACTTCAAAACAGAATATAAAACCACTTAAGGACAGAAAAGTTCTTTTAATCATTCTTGGGGTTATTTTTACGTGCTGTATGATTGGCGTAATTTGTGCTTCTTATGTTTTGCATGATGTAATAAGTACAATAAATGGCGAGCGTCTAATTGACCTTGATTTCTATAAGGAAAACCAAGACCAAACCACAATTATTTACGCTTATGATGCTGAGAACAATCCGAAAGAGCTTGTTCGTGTTCACGGCTCTGAAAACCGAGTTTGGGTTTCAAGTAAGGAAATGTCGCCTTGGATGGGTAAGGCCGTTGTTGCACTTGAAGACAAGCGTTTTTATGAACACGGCGGTGTTGACTGGATTAGAACTATTGGCGGTGTTGCGAAATCAAAGTTCCAGCAGGGCGGCTCAACTCTTACTCAGCAGTTAATTAAGAACCTTACTGGCGAGAATGGTAGAACTATTAACCGTAAATATAATGAAATTCTTTCTGCCTTAAACCTTGAAAAATATTACGATAAAGACACTATTTTAGAGGCATATCTTAATACAATTTATTTAAGTGAAGGTTGCTATGGTGTTAAAACAGCGTCTGAAACATATTTTGGCAAAGACGTTAAAGACTTAAACCTTGCTGAATGTGCTGTGCTTGTTTCAATTACTCAAGCGCCAACAAAGTACGACCCACTTATTAACCCAGAAAATAACAGAGAACGTCAGCTTCTTTGCCTTGGCTATCTTCTTGACCAAGGAACTATTACACAAGAAGAATATGATGAAGCTGTTAATTATAAGCTTATTTTCACTAATAGTGAAGATTATGTTGCCGAGAAAGAAGATAACGGCAAAGACTCAGCAGTTGATAATGAAATTTGGAGTTACTATGTTGACTATGTAATTTCATCTGTTATTAAAGACCTTAAGGCTTCAGGCTACTCAAACTATGAAGCTACAAGAATGCTTTATTCAGGCGGTTTGCGCGTTTATTCAGCTGTTGACACAAGAGTACAAGACATTGTTGAAGACATTTATGTTCATCGTACAAACTTCCCAACAGAAGCAGTTGCTGACAGCAAAGACGCTTCACAGTCAGCTATTACAATTATGGACTATTCAGGTCGTGTAAGTCGGAGGC
>JAZUGZ010000019.1:0-4273 GCA_045641425.1 Candidatus Fimenecus sp. | reverse complement strand
TGTTTCAATTTCAGGATTACTTGCAGTTATGAGTATGGCTTGTGTAATTCAAATGCGAACACGAAAAGAAGTACCAGAAAATCTTTCAAAAAAATTTGGTGGACTTTGGCTTGCCGCCGAAGTAATATTGTTTGTCCTTGTGGGAGCGGCAGTTGACATTCGCTATACATTAAAAGCGGGACTTTCGGCATTTGTAATAATTTTAATTGCACTTGTGTTTCGTTCGCTTGGCACTCTGATTTGCCTAATTGGAACAAAGCTTAATAAGAAAGAAAAATTATATTGTGTTATAGCATATTTACCAAAGGCAACTGTGCAAGCGGCAATCGGCTCTGTGCCGTTATCATTAGGATTACCTTGCGGAAACATAGTTCTTTCAGTTGCAGTTTTGTCTATTCTTATTACAGCACCGTTAGGAGCTATTGGAATGGATTTAAGCTATAAAAAATTATTAAATAGTAATTCTAACTAACTATTATACCATTTCTAATATAGATTAGCAATAAAAAAGCTCTCTAAGTAAACACGTTAGAGAGCTTAATTTTTATGTTTTTTATTTGTTCTTTTTAATAAGTACCATTATTCCTTTAAGCACTCCGAAGAAAAGGGCAGAGATTGGCCAAACAATCCAAGTGCTTTCCCAAGCATTTGTCTTAAAACTCCAAAAAAGGTAAATTCCAAGAACTACCGCCCAGTAAATACCTGCAATTGGCTCCATTAAAGCGTTAGTTTTCTTTGCTTCTTTAGAGTAATCTTCTTCCTGTAAAAGCTTGTGGTAGCTACTAGCCACGATTCCGGAGCGAACAATTAAATTAACACCAAGTGAAACTAAAGCTAAAAGAGCACTAACTGAAAGCAAAATGTAAATCTCATTTTCAGTTAAAACTGAAACTACAATTACTGGAATTGCACTTAAAATGCAAAGGATAACACCGAGTGCTAATGACGAAATACGGCTATGCTCAAAATCCTTTTGCTTTTCTTTTACCATACCAGTTACGCCATAAGCAGTTTCGATTATTTCCTTTTCAAGAAATTCATAAGGCTTAAGCTTTGCACCACTTGTAATAAACATAAATACTGCAATAGCAACTAAAACTAAAAGCACAGTAATTCCAAGGGCGGCCCCAAGTGTTTCACTTATTTTCCCAATTTCTGAAAGTCCGCAAAGAATTAAAAGTAAAATAGGGGAGAGAATGCAAAGTGAAACGCCATTTGCAATAACTGGTGCAACCTTTTTAATAAGTTTAAGATAGGTGTCTGCTTCTTCTAAAGTAACTGTGCGAAGCTCTTTTTCTTCCTTTAATGGCTCTGTGCTGTATGTTACTTTTTCAGGCTCTAAATCGTCTTTAAGTAAGTAGTCAGTTGAAACCGAGAAAATCTCTGCCATTTTCAAAATTTTCTGTAAATCAGGAACAGCCTGTGCGCCCTCCCATTTTGAAATTGACTGGCGAGAAACTGAAAGCTTTTCAGCAAGCTCTTCTTGTGACCAACCATTCTTTTTTCTTTCGTTAATAATTTTGTCTGCTAAAATCATTTTAAGTCCTCCATTTGTAAAGCGATGTGCTTTTGTTTACAGCTACATAATACAATTTTTCTCGGTTGCACGCCATAAACTTAACTTTACAATTTGTAAACCCCCAGTTGCAAATCCCGAATTTTCAAGGCTTTTCGGTTGCTTTTATATAAAACTAACTGTTTCTGAAAGTTCTTTTCTGCTACTGTGGTTAGGAAGTGGGCCTGCATCTTCTGCTTTGAAGCCTAAGTCCATAAGCATTAAAATTTCTTCATTTTCTGGTAAATTTAATTCCTTTTTAAGACCGTCAATGTCAACACAGTTTACCCAGCAGCTGTCAACACCTACGTTTTCTGCCGCTAAAATCATGTGAGTTGCAACTATTGTAGCGTCTTCAACACCTGACTGTCTGCTTGAATTAGGGTAAGTGTAAACATTTTCTTTATCAAATGCAACAATTAAAACCATATTTGCACCATATCGGCAAGGAGTGTATTTGTCAATAATTGCGAGTGCATTTTCACTCTCGGCTACATAGATGTGTTGCTCTTGTAAATTTTTAGCGGTTGGAGCGAGTCTTCCAGCTTCTAAAATCTTATTTAATTGTTCTTTTGATGGCTTTTCGCCGTTGTATTTTTTGCAAGAATATCTGTTTTTTATTACTTCTGTAAAGTCCATAAAATCAACTCCTAAAAAATTATAAAAATATTATAGCACAAAATAGCATAAAAAAATAGGTGGTAAGAAAAATTCCTACCACCTAAATAAACTAAATTAAAGATTAGTCGTGAAGCTTACGTTTGTCGATAACACGAACAGCCTTACCTTCACTACGAACAATTGACTTTGGCTCAACTAAGTGGCACTTAGGGCCAATACCGAGCATTGTTCTCATTGCTGTTTCAAGTGCTTTTTCTTTTGAAGCAATCTTTGCAGCGTCAAATGTTGCCATTTCAGGTGCAAGCTCAATAAGAACATCAAGTGTATCAGAGTTGTTAACACGGTCAACAACGATTTGGTAGTTTGGTGTGTAACCCTCGTTAAGAAGAACAGTTTCAATCTGGCTTGGGAATACGTTAACACCACGAATAATAAGCATGTCGTCACTTCTACCCATTGGCTTGCTCATTTTAACGTGAGTTCTACCGCAAGAGCACTTTTCACGAGTAAGAACACAAATATCTCTTGTTCTGTAACGAAGAAGTGGGAATGCTTCTTTGTCAAGTGAAGTAAATACAAGCTCGCCCTTTGAGCCTTCAGGAAGAACTTCGCCTGTTTCAGGGTCAATAATTTCAGCATAGAAGTGGTCTTCGTTAATGTGCATACCAGTCTGCTCTTCACATTCGAAAGATACGCCAGCACCAGATGTTTCAGTAAGACCATAAATATCGTAAGCCTTAATGCCAAGGCTCTTTTCGATGTTTCTTCTCATTTCTTCTGTCCAAGGCTCAGCGCCGAAAATACCAGCCTTGAGCTTGTTGTCAGTTGGCTTGTAACCAGCTTCTGCAAGAGATTCGCCAATGTAAGCAGCGTACGAAGGTGTGCAGCAAAGAATTGTTGCGTTAAGGTCCATCATAAACTGAATCTGTCTTTCAGTGTTACCTGATGACATTGGAAGTGTAAGGCAACCTACTTTGTGTGAACCACCGTTAAGACCAGGGCCACCTGTGAAAAGACCGTAGCCGTAGCAAACCTGACAAACATCTTCGTTTGTACCACCAGCTGCTACAATAGCTCTTGCACAGCACTCTTCCCAAAGGTCAATGTCGTGCTGAGTGTAAAAAGCAACAACTCTTTTACCAGTAGTACCAGATGTTGACTGAATTCTAACGCAGTCTTTAAGGTCTGTACCTAAAAGACCATAAGGGTAAGCATCTCTAAGGTCAGCCTTTGTTAAGAATGGGAGCTTTTTAATGTCATCAATTGATTTAATGTCTTCAGGCTTAACACCCTTCTTGTCCATTAAATCTCTGTAATAAGGCACATTTTCATAAACGTGCTTAACTTGCTTCACGATTTTTTCATTCTGAATAGCAATGATTTCTTCTCTTGAAGCAGTTTCAATTTCTTTTTGGAAATATCTCTTTGCCATAATAATTTTCCTCTTTCCTTTTATACATTGTAGCCTAAGTCAAAGGCTTTTTTGTTTATCTCAACGAATTGTGGCTTAACGCTCTTTTCAATAGCCGCTACCCACTTTTCGTAAGGGATATCAAAGTATTTTGCAACTCTACCCATAAGAACAATGTTAACACTCTTTGGGTTGCCAGCTTCTTTAGCAAGTGAAAGAGCATCAATAGCGTCAACAAATACGCCCTTGTCTTTCATTTCAGCAATAATATCTGTTGGGTATTCTGCCGCACCAGTAATAACTGGCATTGGGTCAATTTCCTGAGTGTTTACAATAACCTTACCGTCTTTTTTAAGGATAGCTAAATGCCTTGCAGCTTCAATTTTTTCAAATGAAACAATAACATCAGCTTCACCCTCTGAAATAACAGGGGAGTAAACCTTTTCGCCAAAGCGAACGTAAGTTACAACCGAACCACCACGCTGGCTCATACCGTGAACTTCAGAAACCTTAACATCATAACCCTCGTCAGTTAAAAGTGAGCCTAAAAGCTTACTTGCAAGGAGGCTTCCTTGACCGCCAACACCGACAATCATAATATTTTTTGTAGCCATTACTTTTCCTCCCTTTCAATTGCACCGAGCTTGCACATCTGTGTGCAAACATCACAACCAACGCACTGTGTA
>JAZUGZ010000018.1:0-10398 GCA_045641425.1 Candidatus Fimenecus sp. | reverse complement strand
TTGCACCCTTAAAGTCATCGCCGACAAAAACAGGAGCGTGTGGCCAAGGCGAAGCATAGTAAAGGAAAAATGGCTCATCGCTATCTTTTTGCTCGTCAAGCCAGTTAAACATTTCTTCGTTTATCCACTCGGTAGCCTTGCTTTGTTCTTTTTTGCCATCTTTGAAAAATTCATTTGTGCCGTGTACAATTTCGTACTGACCATTCTTTTCACTAACGTGGTAGAAAGGAGTCATATCGTTAACATAGTGGCTACCATAGAAATAGTCAAAGCCTTGGTTTGTTGGTAAATATTCGCCATAGTCGCCCAAGTGCCATTTACCAAATGCACCAGTGTTATATCCGGCAGCTTTGAACACCTCAGCAATTGTGATTTCGTCGCCAAGCATACCGTCACAGTTTGCTCCCATTTCAATTGAGTTGTAAATTCTTGTTTGAGCAAATGGAGAAAGTGTGTCAACAGTTGGGTACATAACATTGTCGGCATAGCCTCTATATGGGTAGCGACCTGTCATACAAGCAAAACGTGCTGGCGAGCAAACTGAATAGCTTGAATAGAAATTGTCAAAAGAAATACCCTTTTCGCCAATGCTGTCAATGTTTGGCGTTTCAAAATCGGCACCATTAAGAGAAATATCGCCCCAGCCTAAGTCGTCCATAAGAATGAAAAGAACGTTAGGGCTGTCTTTTTTTGCTTTGTTAATTCTTGAAAGATAGTCTTTTTCGCCATCCCACATGCGTTCGGTGTTAGGCTTTGAACGAAGGTTGCCAGTTAAGAAATAAAATACAGAAACGCCAACAAGAATCAAACTTGTGACACTTGTAAAAAATGTTTTAACGCCACTCTTCTTAAACTTTTTCGAGCCAATAAGCATTAAAGCAACCGCAATAATTACACAAGGCAAAACGAGTAAAATGTTACCACAAAGGCGAGTTAAAATACTACCGCTACCTTGTAAATATGGGTGCGCTGCACTTGAAAATCCTTTAAGGCCAGTTGTGAATGCACCAAAGCCAGCGTCAGCACCCCAAATGGTGTAGTATGTAACGACTCCTAAAGCCGAGGCAAAGAAGCCAAGAAAATTCCAAGCATAAAGCTTTTTCTTAAAAATAATTCCTAAAAGAATTAGTGCAGACAAAATGCACATATAAAGCATATTAACCGCTGCAATTAAATTAAGCCTTACAAATTGCAAAGCTATTGCAAGACCACAGCCAATAACAGCTGTAATAATTGGGAATACTCTTTTTGCTTTAATAAATCTAATTCTGTTGTTCATTTATTTTCTCCTGTTATATTCTTCGTTGAACTTAGTGGCAAAATCAGTAATAATATCGTGCACCTTTTCATTCAAAATTTGAATGTCGGCTCTGTTCATTTCGCCAGTTTCAATAGGGTCTAACATTGTAATTGTAACATCAGCAGGGGTTACCATACAGCCGTTACCCTCGTAAACATGATGAACATTATGAAGATAAATTGGTTGAAGTGTAACACCTGTCTTTTTAACAATTCTAAAAGCACCATTCTTAAATTCAGCAGGGAAGTTGTTAAAGCTTCGTTTACCCTCAGGGAAAATAACTATTGACCTGCCATTTTTTATTTCTTCAGCGGCAATATTTACAGACTCAGCCGCTGAACGTGCATTTTTTTGATTAACTGGTATGCAGTGCATATATCTAAGGTAATTACCAATAAAAGGTATGCCGAGCATTGTGTCTTTAAGCATAAATGAAACATTACGACTACCAAGTGCATAAATAATCATTGGAATGTCGGCATAACTTTGATGATTAGAAATATAAAGAAGTGGTTTGTCGGCTGGTATTTTTTCAAGCCCTTCAATTGTAACTGTTGATTTTCCTTGCTTTACACATCTTTTAGCCCACTTGTGAACAACTAAAAATGCTTCTTCTTCGGCTTTTTCAATTCCTTTTGTTTTTTCAATAAGCTTTAATACTAAAATTTTAGGTGCCATATAGGTAAGCACATAAAAAATGAAGCTTCCCCACCACCAATACCAAAATAAAACTCTTTTCATGATACACCGTCCAAATATGCTATGTATTCTTCAAGGCACATTCCCTTGCTGTTAATTGCTTTTGCATTTTCAACTCCAACATAGCGAAAATGCCAAGGCTCATACATAATTCCAGTTTTTGAAACCTTGTCTTTTTGATATCTTAAAATAAAGCCGTAATCTTCAGCGTTTTCCATAAGCCATTTGAATTGAGCAGTCTTTTCAAATCCTTGTGAAAGAGTCCAGTTGCCCTTTTCTAAAATATCAAATCCAAGGCCTGTGTTATGCTCACTTGTTCCTGTGAATGTTCGTGAATAATTAGCCTTTTTAATAGCTTCGCTTTCAGAATATCCTTGCTTTATGTAAGAGTTAACTGATTCTGTAAAAAGCCTGTCCTGTTTTTGAATACTGCGATAAGGCGAAATCATTTGAAGTGGAACACCAGCTTTTTCAGCGGCTGCAAACATATCCTTAAGTGGTTGATATGCCGCTCTGTCAACTGCAAACACTCTGTCATATTGTGGGTAGTTAAGGCTAAGAGCATCAACACTTTGACCATTTGACCAATAAACTAAATCCCACTTAAAATCTTCAGGTAATTCCCAGTCGTTGTTAAGAAGCATAAGAAGTCGGCCGTGCTTGTAAATGTCAGCAGTTTTAGCATAAGGCGAGCGGTATTTAACTCCACTATAAAATGAACCGGAATTGGCCTTTTTGGTTGTAGTTAAAGCTGCCGATGTTGTTTCGACCTTTTTTGTAGTTGACTCAGCTGTTGTGCTTTGGGTTGTCGATTCTGTTGTGCTTTCAGTTGTTTCTTTCGTAGTACTTTCGGTGCTTGATACTGTTTGCGACACCGTAGAAGTTTCATCATCAGACTTGTTAAGTCTTGTGCTTATCGCAATTGCGGTAATTGAAACTGCAAGTACAAGGCAAATTGCCGAAAGAATAATTAGTATATTGTTTCTTTTGTTGGGTTTCATAATCCTACCTCTTGTTTATATTTTGCATATATACTGTTATTATAACAGAATTCAACATCTTTTTTCAATGATATAATATACAATTATATATAATATATTTTGTGCAAATGGGAATAATAAATCCAAGGAGGGACTAAAAATGATTGAACAAGATACAATAAAACTTCTTCGCGAGTGTGATTCTGGCATTAAAATGGGTATTTCATCAATTGATGAGGTGCTTGGCAGAGTTAAAAGTCAAAAGCTTATAAAATTCTTAAACGATTGTAGAGTTGAACACGAAGAGCTTCGAGAACTTTGCGAAAAAATGCTCAAAGAATATGGCGATGAGGGCAAAGATCCTAACATTATGGCTTCAAGTATGTCAAAGGTCAAAACTGAAGTAAAGCTTGCAGTAAATGAAACTGATGAAACAATTGCTGATTTAATGACAGATGGCTGTAATATGGGCGTAAAATCGCTTTGCAAATACCTTAATGAATATGAAAAGGCCGAAGAGCGAGCAAAAGATATTGCCAAAAAGCTTATAAAGCTTGAAGAAAAACTTGCAAATGAAATGAAATTATATCTTTAAGTAAGAGTCCTGTACATTGTACAGGATTTTTTCTTGCATATCTATTGACTTTTTTTCAGTTTTGTTGTAAATTTATATGGTAAAGCAAATATTGAAAGGGGATTTTTGTACTTATGGCAAAGAAAGTTCTTACACCCGAAGAGTATAAAGACAAAATGACTAAAAAAGCTGACAGAAGAAAGAGATTTACTAAATCTTTCCTCACAGCACTTGCTTATGCACTTGCTTGCGTAATCGTTTTTGCAATGGTTACAATCGCATTTACTAAGCCAGCTACTCAGGTTGTTCAAACAAACAGCAACAACACATCAGTAAACACAAATACAAACAATGACTCAACACCAGTTGACCAGCCTTCTGACACACCTGCAGACACTCCAGCTGACCAGCCTTCTGACACACCAGCAGATACTCCTGCTGACCAGCCTTCTGACAAGCCAGCTGACAATAATGGTGGTTCAAATGCACAGGCTCCTGCAGCTACAGATGAAACACAAAAAGCTGTTGACTTATATAAGACAGCATATAACAAAGCAAAATCTTCAGCTAAAACAATTACTCATACAAAGACAGGCGCTACAAACTATAAAGGTATTGTAGAAGCAGGCGGTCTTTCAAGTGCAGCTCAAACACTTATGGGTATGTTCATGAAAGAAAGCGAACCAAATGAAGTAATTGATAAGTCAGAATTACCACCAAAAACAGGTGTTAATAACCTTACTAAGAATAGCGTTGCATCAGCAACAATCAAGGAACAGGGCAACACACAAGTTGTTACTCTTAAACTTAAAGATGCAGTTAATCCAAAAGCTGGTTCTGATGGTATTGGTTCTACAGTTAATGTAATTGAAGAATCACAAATCACAGGTTCTATTTCAAGCGTTCCTGGACTTAAATTAAGCGATATTAAAGTTGCATATGAAAATGTTACTGTCACTGCAAAAATTGACAAAGCAACAGGAAATATGACATATTTATACCTCGATGCTCCATGTGTTCTTTCATTAAATGCTAAACTTTTAGTTACATCAGTTGATAATGCTAGAGTTGGTATCCAATGCACAGACGAGTACGTATTTGCTTGGTAATATAATCGATTTTTAACCGCTCCTAAATAGGGGCGGTTTTTTTATTGTATTCCGTGTATAATATCTCGTTAAATTATTGACAATAAAGCCCATTTTGTTTATAATATTTACAGAATGTTTTTAAGTGAGCTTAGTTCCTTAATTCATTACTACAACTAACAAATTATATGTTGAGGTGGAAATTATGGCAGATAAGAAAACCGTAATGCTTACCGGTGCTTCTGGTAACATGGGCTTTGCAGGCTTTAAAGAGCTTTATGCAAAGAAAGACAAATTTAACATCACTATTCTTTTAAGAAAAAGTGCAAAGAATGAAGAAAAGTTTGGCCCTTATATGAATGACCCAGCTGTTAAAATTGTTTGGGGTGACCTTACAAAGTATGACACAGTTCTTGAGGCAATCAATGGTGCTGACTACGTTCTTCACGTTGGTGGTATGGTTTCTCCAGCAGCTGACTGGAAGCCTTATAGAACACAGGCTACAAACATTGGCGCAGCTGAAAATATTTGCAAGGCAGTTCTTGCACAGCCAAACCCAGATGCAGTTAAAGTTTGCTACATTGGTACTGTTGCTGAAACAGGCGACAGAAACTACCCAATTCACTGGGGTCGTTGTGGTGACCCACTTAAAATTTCTGTTTATGACCATTATGCAGTTTCAAAGACTCGCGCTGAAAAAGTATTCGTTGAAAGCGGTCTTAAGAACTGGGTTGTAATGCGTCAGTCAGGTATTCTCTACCCTAACATCTTAAAGAATATGGACCCAATTATGTTCCACGTTCCAATCAATGGTGTTCTTGAATGGTGTACAGTCGAAGACTCTGGTCGTCTTCTTGCAAACCTTTGTGATGAAGACTCAAAGGGCAACCTTGGTGGCGACTTCTGGAATCACTTCTTCAACATCGGTTCTGGTCAGGAATACAGAATTTCTAACTATGAATTTGAACAGCTCCTTCTTGGTACTCTTGGTCTTGCAGGTCCTGAAAAGCTCTTCGACCCTAACTGGTTCACAACAAAGAACTTCCACGGTCAGTTCTATGCAGATGGCGACAAGCTTGAAAACTTCCTTCACTTCCGTGAGAATCTTCCAGTTAAAGATTACTTCAATCGTCTTGCTGATCAGGTTGAATTCTACTTCAAAATTCCTCGCTATCTTCCAAAGGGCATTGTTGCAGCATGTGCAAAGCCATTCATGAAGAAGATAGCTTCAACTCCAGACTTCGGTACTCTTGACTGGGCTGAAAAAGATAATAAAGTTCGTATGAGCGCTTACTATGGCTCAAAGGCAGAGTGGGAAAAGCTTCCAACAAAGTGGGAAGACTTTGAAATCATCAAGTTTGAGAAAGAAACAGCTGCTGCTGATAAGTTCAAACTTGATCATGGTTATGACGAGTCAAAGCCAGAATCAGAGCTTGACATTGAAGACATGAAGCAGGCTGCTGCATTCCGTGGTGGCGAGTGCCTTTCAGACTCAATGACAAAGGGCGATATGGCAACAAAGCTTACTTGGAAATGCGGTCACTGCGGTGCTACATTTGAAGCAAGCCCAGCACTTATTCTTCTTGGTGGTCACTGGTGCCCAGAGTGCTACACTCCACACAAGTCTTGGGATTATGACTCAATCGCAAAGACAAACCCATTCTTCGCACAGGTTTGGTACACAAACCACGACAAGGACGAGAACAACAAGTATGACTTTGATGAACTCTTCCACATTGACGGCGTTAAGTGGGACGACATTAAGAGATAATTTAATATCTACATAAAAAACAGGGTGCAGGAAACTGCACCCTTAAATTTTGCAAAATTTTAATATAAAAATAAGGGTACTGCCGAAGTAGTACCCTCTTTTTTTTTATGTAACTTTGTGTCGGGCATTAAAATTGTAAAGTCATAACAAATTTAATGCGACTGGGCTGTCACAGCTTGTGACTTATTCGCCCTTCATTTCAAGGAGCTTAACTGTTCCGTCATAAGCTGCCTGTGAAACCTTAATAGAATCAATAATTGCAGCCTTAATGTCGTCTTCTTCAACGCCAAGGTCTGTGCAGAACTTCTTGTCAATGAAGAGATCATAGTCCATAATGTCAGGAAGCTGTAATGGGTCCATACCTGAATCAATGCCACGAGCAGCATAATCTTTTACGATTTTGCCCATGCCCATTCTCATCATCCAAGGTGGAATACCAACGATCTTTCTGTTGTCGCCCATTCCTCTTGCAGAGTAAACAATCTTAAGGAATTCGTCCCACTTCATGTTATACATACCAATCGGGATTGCTTCAAAGCCAGTGTGACCAGCCTTGTTTTCAGCAGCACCAGCGATAACCTGACCAACCTGACGGCAAGTAAGCATTGCTGTACCACCGCGTGGGTAAAGTGTGCATGGGAGTTTATCCATCATCTTAATCTGCTCAATAAGGATAACCCAAACTGGCTTTCTACCTGGCTGTGTGCCGAAAATGTAAGGAAGCTCAAGAACTGCTGCTGAGAAGTTTTCGTCACAAGCGTCTTCGCAAACCTTTTCCTGCATCATACGAGATTTCATGTATGGGTTTCTTTCTGTAAGCTTCATTTCAGGCTTAATCTTGTTAAGATAAGCGAAATATGAGCCAAGAACAACCGCTCTCTTAATGCCAACCTTTTTGCAGATTGGGAACATTCTCTCAAGAGGAGCAATGTTAAATTTGTAATAGTAGTCCATAACAGGTGCTGGGAATTCAACACGCTCATCAACGCCAGCAGCGAAGATAAAGCAGTCACAACCTGCCATCATTTCTGCGATTTCATCATCAGTTTTGTCATTGATGTTACCGAAGATGATTTCCATTTCCTTTGGAATTGGTGCGCCTTCTGGAAGAGGAGGGAGAGCAACGCTCTTAACCTCGTGGCCTCTTGCAATAAGAGTAGTTGCAGCTTCGCAACCAAGAAGACCAGTACCGCCAATCATAAATACTTTCATTTTGGAACCTCCAATTTTTAATGCATTATTGCATTTTAATTAAACGGGACAAAGCCCGAAGAATAACTAATTAGTCTTTGAACACTGGGTCAAAGAGTGGGAGCTTTGACATCTTCATAACTGCTGAGAAGAGTCTGCCACCCTGAACTGGCATAAGCTTGCCACCGTAGTTCATAAATGTAGCATCAAAGCCGTGAACGCCAAGTGGTTTCTTAACCTTAAGGTCGTGCATAATCATTTTAACCATTTTGTCACATGGTGTGCTTACCATGTCAAGCATCTTCTGACCTTTAGCGTCTGAAGAATCCTGATTTCTGAAAATGTCGGTCTTTGTAAAGCCTGGGCAAACAATGCCAACATAGCACTTACCACTAAGCTCTAAGCGAAGAGCTTCAGAGAATGACTTAAGAGCTGACTTTGAAGCTGAGTAAACTGATGTACCAGCAAGAGTCATAAGTGCAGCTGATGAGTCAATGTTAATAATTGCTGGAGTGCTTGACTCAAGAAGAATAGGAAGAAGTGCATGAACAGAATAAACAGCTGAATAGAAGTTTATGTCCATACATTTCTTAAAGTACTCCATTGTGTAGTTTTGGAACTTGTCAAATTTAGGTAAAATACCTGCGTTGTTAATAAGAACGTCTGGATGAATGTCATTCTCTTTAAGATATGTAGCAAAATCAATCCAGTTTTGCTCTTCGGCAACGTCAAAAAGCTGATATGAGAATTTGTCAGCAAAAGAGCCGAGCTCCTCAACAACCTTTTTCATTTTTTCTTCGCTACGAGCAATACCAATAACTGTGCAGCCGTGCTCTTTAATAAGCTTTTCCGCAACACCTTTACCCATACCGCCTGAAGCGCCTGTAATTATTACGGTTTTATTGTTCATCCAATCTGCCATAATAAATACACACCTCACTTATTTTATTTTTAGACTATTGTATTATACTCCAAAATACCATATATTTCAATAGTTTACCTTATACTTTTTGCATAAAAGAACATAAAAAATCGCCCCGCATCGCAAGATACAGGGCAGTGTGTCCATTATTTAGTCCTCAGTTTGCTTTCCAAGAAAATGTGAAGCGACTTCAATTAACTTTAAGTCAGATGTTGACGGTGTAAAATCAGCCTTATTTGACATTAGTATTACGGCACCTGAAACATCGCCTGAGCCAATAATTGTGTATGCGGCAAATGCTTCTTTGTCAGAGTCAGCAATTGGGTAAAGTGCTTTTTGGTCAGCGGATTTCACATAGTTTTCACGATTTTCCATTATTATTTCAAGAGCAGATGAAATTCGTCTTTCAAGTGCTTCACGTTTTGGCACACCAGCACAAGCAATAATTCTATCTCTGTCTGCAATTAAAACAGGCTCGCCAATAGCACGGTAAAGCACATCAGCATAACCAGTTGCAAATTCGGTCATTTCGCCCATTGGGGAATATTTTTTGAAAATGACCTCGCCGTCAACCGCTGTATAAATTTCAAGCGGGTCACCTTCTCTAATTCTCATGGTTCTTCTTATTTCTTTGGGTATAACGACACGACCTAAGTCGTCAATTCTTCTTACTATTCCAGTTGCTTTCATAACAATCTCTTCCTTGAACAAAAATTACAGTAATATTTTGCTCATAAAGGTAGTTTATATTCAAAAACAAATTGGAATTTTTTGCAAAAAAATAAAGGGCGAAAACTCGCCCCCTTAAATCATATTTAATTAAAACGAAACAACTAAAAGCATTTTGAATTGTTCCTCGCCATAAACTGCGTGTGGAATGTCTTTGGGCATAATAATTGACTCGTCTTTTTCTAAATAGAAAACCTTGTCGCCAACAGTAAATCTGCCCTTGCCGTCAAGAACTGTTACCATTGCATCTCCGCCTGAAGCGTGAGTGGAAATCTCTTCGCCCTTGTCAAATGAAAAAATTGTAACACTAACAAGGTCGTTTTGAACAAGTGTTTTGCTAACAACTTGACCCTTTTGATATTCAACTTGGTCTTGAAGCTTTAGCTTTGTGTGCTTTTCAATATTCTTATACATTTTATATACCCCTTAATTTTTATGCTTTATTCCTCAACTAAAATTTTAACGATTTCGCCAACGTAAGTACGATGAAAATCGTTTGCACCATAGTTTTTCATAATTTCAGGTGCAAGCATACCCTCTGGCTTCATGTCTTGGTAAGCAATTTTCTTAAGTAATACTGTAACCTTTGCTTCCTTAAATGAAACGTTGTCGCCAACCTCTAAAGGCTCAAAACCAATTGCTTCGGTTTTGTTAATATCTCTGCCAGATTTACTACCGCAAACGCCAAGCTCTTTTTTGTATTCGCCACCATAGAATGAAAGAGTAAAATATTCATTCTTTTCCATATACTCAAAAGTATATCTTTGTGGTCTAACAAAAACAAAGCAAACATCTTTGCCCCAAAGCTCGCCTAAGCCACCCCAGCTAACTGTCATCATATTGTAGTCATCAATATTACCTGATGTAAGTAATGCCCACTGGTCAGAAATCATTGTAATGAAATTTTCTTTGAGTTCACGAATGCCAATTTCTTTCAAAAAAATCCCTCCTAAAAAATATTTTATTGATTTGCTCTACTATTATATACAAATTTGGCAAAAAATACAACCTATTGCGGAAGTAAAGTTTTATCTACCCAATATATTCCAAATAGACAATTTTTGACTAAAAACAGCCTACAAAAAACTTTGTAAAACCTTACAAAAATTCATTAAAATCTTTGTATAGATATTTTCAAACTGCA
>JAZUGZ010000017.1:0-6308 GCA_045641425.1 Candidatus Fimenecus sp. | reverse complement strand
ATTTGGAGAATCGAGTTCAAAATTTTTTGAGTAAGCAACACAAGTTTCAAATATATATTTCATCTGTTCAAAGACTTCTTTATCATCTTTGTAGTAAGATAAATCAAAATCATCAAAGGAAGAAAGCTCAAGTGGAGTGCTTGCAGCCATTTCCTCTGCTGCTAACTTTTTAAGCACATCAATGTGGCAAGTGCAAAGCCTTGCACCATGTGAAACGCCAGTGGTTTCGTCACGCAATTCGCAAAATCCTGTGTCGTTACACTTTTTGCAAGTGTAGTGAACATCTAAATAATCATTTGGTAATTTAAGTGCTTCAAGAATTTTTTCTTTTTCTTTTTTTAACACTTCATTTTCTTTTTTTATTACCGCAATAACCTTGTCAATTTCGTCTGGCTCTGCACCAAGTGCTGCGGCAATTTTTGAGCCTGTTCTTGCAAGCTCCGAGTCAATATATGCGAGTTCTGGGCACTGAGCGTGAAGTTTGGTTGCACGTTCAGTCGCTTCCATTTCGGCACTCGCACGGCGTTTACTAATTTCGCTTAATGCTTTTTCATAAATCTCTTTTGAATAACCCACGTTTATGCCCTCCTTTTTCTCTTTTTATTCTTCATATTGCCAATGTCACGAGTTCTATCTCGTGATTTTTCCTTTGCCTTTTCAATGTCAAATGAAGTTTCTTTTGGTTGCTTCGGTTTATTCTTTGTTTGTGCTTTTTCAGGTGCAGACTCAATTTCTTTTAATGTGTGAGCACCAGCATCATTCCACTTTTTAAGAATTTTATCCATATATTGAAAATTCCTAAAATTGAGTGTGCCTGTGCCCTTTTCGTTCTTCATTATTTCGTGAGCCTTTGCAACCGCATCTGCCGCAAATCCCCATTTTATCCATTTAGTAAGGTAATCATATTGAACAAAAGTCGGTTGTGTGTCTGCATTGTCTGTAAGAACTGAAAGCTCTGCAAAAAGCTTGCGAGCCTTTGTTGCTTCTTGTATGTAGTCGTTGGCTAATTCAACGGTTGTAATTCCGTTTTCAGACCAGCTTTTAGCAATTTTCAAAATATCTTGCTGTGATGTTGCACCAACATAGTTTGCAAAGGTTAACAAAAGATTAGCAACATCTTGTGAAAGTCCATAATAAAAAACGACATTGTAAATTACACATTGCATTGTGTAACCAAGCGTTTTTCCAAAAATTTGCTGTGCCTCGTTAAAAAGATTTGTAAGCGAACGGCTTTTAAGAAGTGCCGAATCAATCTCTTCCTGTGACGGTCTAAATAGCGGAATAATTTTTGGTGCATTTACCTTTTCAGTCATTTGAGCATTTTCTTTTTCAGAGATAAGTGAATTTTCACTTGCTGTGGTGTTAGCATTTTCAGCAATTATAACGCCTGCATCGGTCCAATACTCTACACATTCTAAGACCGCATCAACCGAAAGCCCTGTTTTACTTGCAATTTCTTCAGCATTACTTTCAGGATTTCGCAAAATGCAAAGTACAACCTTTAATTGCTCGCCTGAAGAAAATTTAAGCATTTCATCTGTAATTTTTGTAGGAACAGAAAAGCTTGAAGCGTAAAGCTTAATGTTGGCAGTGTACAAATTCACCCCTCCTTTTAGAAGATTAGGTTTTTGATTATACCATAAATAAAACATAATTAAAACTACTTTAACAAAAAAATTTGAGACATATTTTGACTTATTGACAAGATGTATATATAAATATATACTATTAAATATACAGAAAAAAAGCACAAGGGAGTTACAAAAATGAGTGTTACAAGAAGTGTATTTGGAGAAACTAAAAATGGCGAAAGAGTAGATGCTTTCACTATTGAAAATAATAATGGTATGAAAATTTGTTGCATTACCTTTGGTGCAACCTTACAAAGTGCTATTATTAAAGATAAAAATGACACAGAAATTGATGTTTTAGTCGGTTTTGATGATATGGAAGGCTTTATAAATCGTCACGATTTTCAGGGTATGATTGTAGGCCCAGTTGCTAACCGAATTTCAAAAGGCGGACTTACTATTGACGGCGAAAAAGTTCCAGTTACCACTACTCACGGCGATGTTTGTCTTCACAGTAATGGCGACTATGCTACTGCAAATTGGAGTGCAATTATTACCGACACTTCTTCAGTTGAATTTTCATATTTAAGCCCAGACAAAAAAGACGGCTTCCCTGGAAACACACTTACAAAGGTTAAATATACTCTTACTGACAATAACGAAATCAAAATCGATTATGACACAGTTTCAGATAAGAAAACTGCTCTTAACATTACAAACCACGCTTATTTTAACCTTAAAGGATTTGCTGGTGGCGACATTTTAGACCATACTTTATATATAAATGCTGATGCCTTTACACCAATGGGCGATGGTCTTATTCCAACTGGCGAAATTCGTGATGTTACCGGCACTCCATTTGACTTTAGAGAGCCAAAGACAATTGGTAGAGATATAAATATGGACGACGAACAGTTAAAGGCAGGTAATGGCTACGACCACAACTTTGCACTTAATGACTACACAGGTAAAGTAAGACTTGTAGCTACTGCTACTGCTCCAAATGGCGTAAAGCTCGACTGCTTTACAGATATGCCTGGTGTTCAGCTTTATGTTGGCAACTTCCTTGAGGGTAAACTCGGCAAAGAAAATAAGCCAATGGACTTTAGAACAGGCTTCTGCCTTGAAACACAGTATTTCCCAAATGCTTCAAATACACCTGAATTCAAAAATTATGTATTTGATGCTGACACACATGTTACTTCAACAACGATTTATAAACTTTCTTTAGTTTAATAAAATTTTTCTTCCTTTCCCGTAACACAAAATTCACTTTCACATAAGATGTATTGAAGGTTACGAACATACAGCCTTTGGAAAGGAGGAAACATAATGTCAAATTTCTTTGGAAATAACTCGTTGTTAGTCCTCATTATCATCATTATTCTTCTTTCTGATGGTAATAATGGCGGTTGCGGTTGTGGTTGCAATACTCGTGATTATGATTGCGGTTGCTCACGTAATGACTGCGGTTGCTGCTAATTAAAAAGAATTGAAAAAAGCGGGCGGGGTAACCCGCCTGTATTTTTAAGGAGTATAAATGGAATTTTACGAAGTAAAAAAAGATGCTGAAAAAGTTCTTTTAATATCTGTTGACACTGGCGAATTTGACGCTGACGCTTCAATTAAAGAGCTTTCACTTTTAGCCGAGAGTGCTGGTGCTAAAGTTCTTGGCGAAATAGTTCAAAAACTCGATGCGCCAAATGGTGCTACTTACATCGGTGCTGGTAAGCTCTTGGAAGCCGAAGAGTTTTGCAAAAATAATGAAATTGATGTAATTATTTGCGATGATGAATTAACCCCATCGCAGATTAAAAACATTGAAAATCATACTGATGTTAGAGTAATTGACCGAACACAGCTAATACTTGATATTTTCGCTCAAAGAGCTCGTAGCCGTGAGGGCAAGCTTCAAGTTGAACTCGCACAGCTTCGTTACTCTTTACCTCGACTTTCCGGACAAGGTAAAGGTCTTTCAAGGCTTGGCGGTGGTATTGGTACTCGTGGCCCTGGCGAAAGCAAGCTCGAAAGTGACAGACGACACATTATGAGAAGAGTCAACGCTCTTACTACTGAGCTTCGAGAGATTGACCGCAGACGAATGTATTTAAGACAAAGAAGAGAGAAAAATGCTGTCACTACTGTCGCTTTGGTTGGCTACACTAATGCAGGTAAATCCACTCTTATGAATTCACTTACAAACGCAGGGGTATTAGCCGAGGACAAGCTGTTTGCAACCCTTGACCCAACTTCACGAAAATTAACACTCCCCGACGGCAGAGCAGTAATGCTAATTGACACAGTTGGCTTTGTTAGTAGGCTTCCACACGACCTTGTAAATGCCTTTAAGTCAACCTTGCAAGAAGCCGCTCAGGCAGATATTATTCTTAATGTTTGTGACGCTTCAGACCCACGCTGTAACGAGCAAGTCGAAGTAACAACTGAAATATTAAAAGAGCTTGGTCAAACTGGCGAGAATATTATTACTGTTATGAATAAGTGCGACAAGGCTGGAAATGTTTACAACCTTATGCCTTTCGGCAAAACTGTTATGATTAGCGCTTTACACTCCGTAAACTTTGATATGCTCCTTTCAGCTATTGCCGATTGTCTTAAAGAAAAAACAGTAAAAGTCAAAATGCTAATTCCATTTACTGACGGCAAAGCACTTAACGATATATTAAATCACAGTAAGGTGCTACTTCAAGATTACACCGAAAATGGTACAAAGCTAATTGCTCAAATGCCCGTTTCAGTTGCTGAAAAATATGAAGATTATATAATATAAAAACTCTATTGAAAGAGAATAGTTATGAGTCAAAACAAATTACAAAAGCAAAAACCGAATAATTTTGGCCTCTTTAGCACATATCGTTTGGAGCTTATGGGCATATCTGCAATTTTTATTATGATTTGCCACAGCCAAGCTTTTTGCAAAGATATTTTCCATAACAGTTCCGAATTAAATACACTTTTTGGCAACATTGCAATTCAATTTAATATTGGTGTTGACATCTTCTTAATTCTTTCAGGCATTGGGCTTTATTTTGCATTTGAGAAGCACCCTAAATTCACAAGTTACTACCTTAAAAGAATTGTAAATGTATATATTCCTTTTGTTGTAATCAATTTAATACGAGTAATATATTTTGACGTTATAAAAGAATTTACAGGTCACAAAGCCTTGCTGTTTGACTCAACTGGTATTAGCTTTTTCCTTGGCAAAACGCTTGCGGGGTGGTATGTGCTTTTTGCAATGCTTCTTTACCTTGTTTATCCGTTAATTTACAAGTGTATTAAGCTACTTGAAAAAACAAAAATTGAGCTTCTCGTTTTAATTGCAGTTATTATTACGTTAATTTCGGTTATGTATATCTATAAAGACAATGAAATTTTTAATACATACGAAATAGCTCTTACTCGAATACCCGTTTTTCTTGCTGGCTGTTACTGTGGCAGGCTCACATTTCAAAAGAAAAACTTTGGTGTCGGATTTTACAGTATAGTTTTTTCAGGCTTTGTCATTAAATGTGCTTGCATTTATATTGATGACGGATTTTTCAACCGTATATCATCCCTACTCTCAAGCTTTACAATGATTTATTTTGTGCTAGTATTCTTTCAAATAGCACCAATGTTTATTTTACGATTTTTCAAATGGCTTGGCACATTTTCATTAGAGCTTTATTTAACTCATTACTGTATTTACAAAGTAGTTTACAACTATTCAAAGGAGCTTAGAACAATTTGGATTTACCTTTTAATTCTTGCCGTGTCTTTAATATTAAGTGTTGTATTAAACAAAATAAAATCTAAACTTATTAAAAAACTTTTCTAACAAAAAAGGCCACTACAAAAAGTAGTGGCTAAAATTTTATAAAATAGTAATTACCGCAAGCAATACAAAAATCTGCATTAAAATATTTGTGCCTTGTTCTACCCAGTTGTGCTTTGCATTATTTTGGTCAAGCTTTTTCGCCATTGTAATCATAGCTACCATTGAACAAAGAGCTAATATTAAAAATAAAATCGCCGGAAAACTTATTAAACTATTTAATAAATTTGACCAATTTATTACACTTTTCTTTATTACAACGCCAATTATCATAAGGCAAAAGCCGAGTGGCATAGTTACCTTAAATTGCTTTCGCCAAAAGGCGTTATCTTTTTGCTTTACCGCTAAAACAATTTTCCAAATAACTTTTCCGAGTCCTGCAAAAATTGAGAATAAACCACCAATTAGGAAAACAGTACTTTGAATTGCATTTGAGATAAATATAACAGTTCCGCCAAAAATCAAAACTGGAATTGCATCAACAAGTGCAAGGCTCATTGTAAATTTATTTTTCATACTAATACCCCATATCAACTTTATTAAAATTGTATTGCTTTATAAACTCAGCAACATCAATTTCATTATCTAAATAAAATTGCAAAATCTCTGCACAAGCGTCACTGTCGCTACCGGCATTGTGGTGGTCAAGGGAAATGCCAAGATAATCACAAATTGTGTTAAGCCTTCTATTTGGAAGTGCCTTAAAAACTCGCCTACCAATTCTAACAGTGCAAAGATATTCTGCTGTGTCCTTCCATTCAATGCCATAATATCTTAAGCAAGAAGCTAAAACGCTCATATCAAAAGGAGCATTGTGTGCCACTAAAACACCTTTATCAAAATATCCTTTAAGTGTTTCCCAAAGTTCAGGAAAAGTGAGTTTATCGGCTACTAATTCTTCT
>JAZUGZ010000016.1:0-9694 GCA_045641425.1 Candidatus Fimenecus sp. | reverse complement strand
TGTAGGCGGACTCTTCAGCGTTGCCAAGCACAGCAACAAGCCTTGAAAAATCCTTTTCTTTTTTTGTTAACTTAATGGCTTTAGCCCCCTTTCATTTGGGTGGTGTTAAATTGGCGAGCAGCCTTTTTTGAATGTGTGAACATAAATTCTTGTAGCCTTGCCCTGACCTTGCTTTTCCCGAGTAATTAAAAAAGCTTTTTCAAGCTCTAAAAGTATTTTTCGTGATTTGTCGCGACCGCACAAAAGTGTATTCGCAATTTCATCAATGCTAAAATAGATAAAGATTTCGCCAGATTTATCAAACCAGCCGTTAACGTATGAAAGCTTTTGTCTATCAAGCAAAATACTGTAAAGAAGCTTTGCGTGCACCGACAAAGCTCTAAACTGACTATTCTCGAAAAAGCATTTAGGTAATTGGTAAAAAGCTTCACCTTCGGGCCACAATTCTGCACTGCCCATTAAAAACACCTCCCATATATAGCGAGAACAAGTTGATTATTCTCGCGTTTTGCGAGAATTTTAGGGTGTTTAGTTAAAAATAGTCTAAATTTTTTTTGACAGTAGGGGCGGATGCCCTCATCCGCCCGTTGTTAGTTTTTATATCTCACATCATTCGGAACGATGTAGGCATCGTTCCCTACATTTGAAAACAATTCCGCATTCCGAATTATGAATTATGAATTATAAATTTTTCTTCGCGTGCGCGTATGTAATATTATTCTTTTAATTATTACTATTAGTTCTTATTCTAGTAGTTATTATTATAGGTCGCATTTTTCGCCTTCAAGAAAACCATTTTAACTACCCCCTATGTTGCAAATTTCGCCTTCAGTGTATGTAAATTTCGCCTACTGTTCAAAACCTGTCGAAAACCCTATTTGGGGGGATTTCAAATAATTAACAAACTGTAAAATATCTTTTTATCTATTCCATTTTGTTCCAAACAGTGATATAATGACTATTTGTATGATTTTAGTTAGGAGGGCATTTATGTTTAAGCTATTAAAATATGCAGATAAATATAAATACTACGCTTTTATCTGCCCACTTTTAATGATTGGCGAAGTGGTATTTGAGCTTTTAATTCCTCAAGTAATGGCCGAAATGGTTAACCTTATTCAAGTAACCGCAATTGGCGATAAGGCTGCAATTAACCAAATTTTAATGCTCGGTCTTAAAATGCTTATTTTTTCTATTTGTTCACTATTTTGTGGCGGTGTTGCCGCAAGAGTTGCTTCAATTGCCGGTATGGGCTTTGGTGCTTCACTTAGAAACGAACTTATTGAGAAAACTCAAACATTTTCATTCTCAAACATTGACCGATTTAGCACATCATCACTCATTACAAGACTTACAACTGACGTTTCAAGTGTTCAAAACACATTTTTAATGCTTGTTCGTGGTGTGTTCCGCGCACCAATTATGATGGTTTCTGCCCTTGTAATTTGTATTAGAATGAGCAAGCAGGTTTCATCTGTTTTTGCGGTTACTCTTCCAGTAATTGTTATTATTCTTGTAATTTTTGCTCCAATTGCCATTAAGCGTTTTCGTGCAATGCTTAAAAAGTTCGACAAATTCAATGCAAGTATTCAAGAGAACTTCCAAAACATTCGTGTTGTTAAATCTTTCGTTAGAACTGACTATGAAAAAGAGAAATTCCAAAAATCTAATGACGAGCTTATGAATGCGGCAATTCACGCTGAAAAGTTAATGATTCTTGGCGAGCCAGCACTTATGCTTATTATGTACTTAACCGTTGGTGCAGTTGTTGTTCTTTCAACAAAGGCAATTGCAAATGAAACACTTGACGTTGGTTCATTTACTGCGGTATTCTCTTATGTATTCCAAATTCTTTTCTCATTCCTTATGACTATTGCAATGTTTGCACAGTTATTTATGTCCGAAGCTTCTGCAAAACGAATTGGCGAGGTTTTAGGCGAAATTCCTGATATAGAAGAAAACGAAAACGGAATTAAAGAAATTAAAGACGGTAGCATAGAATTCAAAAATGCTTGCTTCCATTATGGTAACGATGCTGACATTATCAAAAATGTTTCCCTTAACATTAAGTCAGGCGAAATGGTGGGTATTATGGGCGGCACTGGCTCTTCAAAATCTTCACTCATTTCCCTTATCCCGCGACTTTACGATGTAGCATCTGGCGAAGTTTTAGTCGGTGGCAAAAATGTTAAGGAATATAACCTTAAAGCGCTTCGTGACGAGGTTTCAGTTGTGCTTCAAAAGAATGTTTTATTCACAGGCACAATAGCTGAAAATCTTCGCTGGGGCGACAAAAATGCAACTGAAGAAGAGCTTTGGGAAGCACTTAAGGCCTCTGATGCTGAGAACTTTGTTAAGTCGTTCCCAGACGGACTTAACACCGAAATTACACAAGGCGGTACTAATGTTTCAGGTGGTCAAAAACAGCGCCTTACAATTGCTCGTGCCCTTCTTAAAAAGCCAAAAATCTTAATTCTTGACGACTCAACAAGTGCGGTTGACACAGCAACAGACGCTCGAATCCGCTCGGCACTTCGTTCTTCCCTTCCAAACACAACAAAGCTTATTATTGCCCAAAGAATTAGTAGTATTTCTGACTGTGACAAAATTATTATTCTTGATGGTGGTAAAATCGCCGATATTGGCACTCACGAAGAGCTTCTCGAACGAAGCGAAATTTACAAAGATATTTACGACTCCCAGCAAAAGGGTAGCGATGATTTTGACGAAATTGGGGGTGAAAAATAATGGCAGGACCAGGACCAAGACGCAGACCTATGGGCCCAAAACCTAAAAACACAAAAGCAACGGTTAAACGAATGCTTAAATACCTTGGCAAAGAGAAGAAATATTTAATTCTTATGATTGCCTGCATTATTATTTCATCTCTTGCGACTGTTTCAATGTCGGTATTTATTCAGCCGCTTGTTGACGACCTTTTAATTCCTGCTATTGGCAAGGAATTTTCATTAAAGCTCTTTGAACCAGTTAAAACAGCCCTTATTTTCATGGCGGTTGTTTGTACTTTAAGCCTTGTTACAACTTACTTCAAGGCAAAGTGCGGTGTTTTGCTTACAACTCGCACAATGAATAACCTTCGTAAAGAGCTTTTTAACTCCGTTTCTGACGCTCCAATCGGATTTTTTGACTCAAAGCCAAATGGCGAAATAATGAGCCGATTTACTAATGACGTTGAAGCAATTCGTATGTTCTTACAGCAAGGAATTGGGCAGATTGTATCATCAGCAATTACAATTCTTGGCTCACTTTTCATTATGATTTATTACAGCCCAGTTTTAACTCTTGTAGTTCTTTTAATGGTAATGTTTATGGCATTCCTTACAAAGAAGCTTGGCGAAAAAAGTAGCTACTACTTTAAGAAGCAACAGGATATGCTCGGCAAGGTTAACGGATTTGTTGAAGAAACAATTGAGGGTCAAAAGGTTGTTAAGGTCTTTAACCACGAGGGCGAAACAATTGACCATTTCCACGAAATTAACGAAGAGCTTCGAAAAAGTGCAACTGGTGCTAATACCTTCGCAAGTATTTTAATGCCACTTATGAACAACTTATCTCACGTAAGTTATGCAATTACTGCGGCTATTGGTGGTGTGTTTGCCATTAACGGAGCTTTAACTCCTGGTGCTATTGTTGCATTCCTTCAAAACTCTCGTAACTTCTCACAGCCAATTGCCAATGTTTCACAGCAATTTAATAATATGATTATGGCAATTGCCGGTGCTGAAAGAATTTTTGAATATATTGACGAAAAGCCAGAGTTTGACGAAGGCTATGTTACACTTGTTAACGCAAAGAAAGACGAAAACGGCAATATTACCGAGTGCCCTGAGCATACTGGCGTTTGGGCTTGGAAGCATACTCATAGTGCTGACGGTTCAGTAGAATACATTGAGCTTCAAGGCAAGGTTGAGTTCGAGAATGTTATATTCTCTTATGACGGTAAAAAGACAGTTCTTAACGACATTTCCCTTTACGCAAAGCCAGGTCAAAAAATTGCATTTGTTGGCTCAACTGGTGCTGGTAAAACTACAATTACCAACCTTATTAACCGTTTCTATGAAATTAGCGAAGGTAAAATCCGCTATGACGGAATCAATATTGGTAAAATTAAAAAAGACGACCTTCGCAGGTCTTTAGGTATTGTTTTACAAGATACTCACTTATTTACCGGCACAATTCGTGAGAATATTCGTTATGGTAATTTAGATGCTACTGACGAGCAGATAGAAAATGCCGCAAAGCTCGCTAATGCACACGACTTTATTATGTCGCTGGCTGACGGTTATGACACACTCCTTACTGGCGACGGCTCAAACCTTTCACAAGGTCAAAGACAGCTTCTTTCAATTGCTCGTGCGGCAGTTGCTGACCCACCAGTTCTTATTCTTGACGAAGCTACTTCTTCAATTGACACTCGTACTGAAAAGCTTATTGAGCAAGGTATGGATAAGCTTATGAGTGGTAGAACAACGTTCGTAATTGCTCACAGACTTTCAACAGTTCGTAATGCGAATGCTATTATGGTGCTCGAAAACGGACAGATTATTGAGCGTGGCGACCACGACGACCTACTCGCACAAAAAGGCAGATATTACAGCCTTTACACAGGCCAGTTTGAACTTTCTTAATAATGCAGAATTCGGAATGCGGAATGCGGAATTAGTCTCCCTTTTTGGGAGGCTATTTTTTTATCTCTACTTTCTTATTTTAATTCCGAATTATGAATTATAAATTATGAATTAAACATTTGTTATCGTCAATTCTTGTCATATTTTGTAACAAACTGCACAAATTGGTATAACGAAATTTGGCACGGGTTTGGTCTTTTTGTTCAAAAAACTCTTGAAAATTAAATATAAGGGTGGTACAATGTATCTGTATAATTTTGTGCAAAGAGGTATAATATGGCAGAAAGTAAAAATCAGGTCCCCGTTTACCTTTTCCACCAAGGCAGTAATGCTCGCTCTTACGAGTTCTTTGGCTCGCATAAAGATGGCGAATATGTTGTCTTTAGAGTTTGGGCACCTAAGGCTCAAAGTGTTTCCGTTGTTGGCGACTTCAACAATTGGGACGACACTAAAGACATAATGGAAAAGATTTCTGACGGCGGTATTTGGGAATGTAAAATTAAGGGCGTTAAACAATATGACGCTTACAAATACTCAATTTTAACTCCTGCGGGCACTCGCAACTTAAAAAGCGACCCTTACGGCTTCCATATGGAAACTCGCCCAGGAACTGCCACTAAATTCTATGAATTAGATGGCTACAAGTGGCGTGACAAAAAGTGGGAAGATGAAAAAAAGAATTCAAGTGCTTACGCAAAGCCTGTTAACATTTATGAGGTTCATTTAGGCTCTTGGAAGCAGCACGAAGATGGCAATTTCTTATCATATAGGCAACTGGCTGACGAACTTGTGCCTTATGTTAAAGAAATGGGTTATACTCATGTTGAGTTTATGCCTATTACCGAGTACCCGTTTGACGGCTCTTGGGGTTACCAAGTTACCGGCTATTTCTCGGCTACTTCACGCTATGGCACTCCACACGACCTTATGTATTTAATCGACACATTCCACAAGGCTGGAATTGGCGTTATTCTTGACTGGGTGCCGGCTCACTTCCCGAAAGATGCTAACGGTCTTTATGAATTTGACGGAACACCTTGTTACGAATATTCTGACCCACGAAAGGGCGAACATTACGGCTGGGGTACAAAAGTTTTTGACTTTGGCAAAAATGAAGTTAGAAGCTTCCTTTCGTCAAGTGCCCTTTTCTGGCTCGAGAAGTTCCACATTGATGGGCTTCGTATTGACGCAGTCGCTTCAATGCTTTACCTTAACTATGACCGTGAAGACGGCCAGTGGGTAGCTAATAAAAATGGCGGAGTTGAAAACCTTGAAGCTGTTGAATTTTTCCACAAACTTTCGGAGCTTTTATTCCGTGATTACCCAGGCGCTTTAATGGTAGCCGAAGAAAGCACCGCTTGGCCAATGGTTACAAAGCCTGTGTTTATGGGTGGTCTTGGCTTTAACTTTAAGTGGAATATGGGCTGGATGAACGATATTCTTCGTTACTTCTCCCTTGACGGAATACACAGAAAAAATAATCACGATTGTATTACTTTTTCATTCTTCTATGCATTTTCCGAAAACTTTATTTTACCAATCTCCCACGATGAAGTAGTACACGGCAAATGCTCACTTATTAACAAAATGCCCGGCACTTATGAAGAAAAGTTTGCAGGTGTTCGTGCTTTCCTTGGTTATATGATGGCGCACCCTGGTAAAAAGCTTCTCTTTATGGGTAGTGAATTCGGTCAGTTCATTGAGTGGAATTACAAGCAAGGCCTTGACTGGCTACTACTTGACTACGATATGCACCGAAAGATGCAAGGCTACACTAAAGAACTTAACAAGTTTTATAAGAAAAACCCTTCACTTTGGCAGATTGACTACTCTTGGGAGGGATTTTCTTGGATTTCATCAGACGACCGAGATAATTCAGTTATAGCGTTCCGCAGAATAGCCGAAGACGGTAAAGAAATTATCGCAGTTTGCAACTTTACAAATGTAAGGCGTGAAAATTACCGAATCGGCGTTCCGGGGAAGTCAGCTTACAAAATTGTCTTTAACTCTGATGACGAAGAGTATGGCGGATTTGGTGTTTCACAAAATCCAGAACGCATTAAATATGAAAAAGTGCCTATGCATGGGCAAGAGCAAAGTATCACTTTAGATTTGCCACCTATGTCGGCAATTTATCTTAAAAAAACTAAGTAAACAAACCTTTAAGGAGGAAAATATATGGCTCGTAAAATGGAATGTATTGCAATGCTTCTTGCAGGCGGTCAGGGAAGCCGTCTTGGTGTACTCACAAAGAACATTGCAAAACCTGCTGTACCATACGGCGGTAAATACAGAATTATTGACTTCCCACTTTCAAACTGTGTAAACTCTGGTATTAGCACAGTTGGTGTTCTTACACAGTACCAGCCACTTGAACTTAATGACTACATCGGTAATGGTCAGGCTTGGGACTTAGACAGAGCAAATGGCGGTGTTCACATGCTCTCACCTTATCAGCAGATTAAGGGTATGGAGTGGTACAAGGGCACAGCTAATGCTATTTACCAAAACATCAATTTCATTGACCGTTATAACCCAGAGTATGTTGCTGTTCTTTCAGGCGACCACATTTACAAAATGGACTATAACAAAATGCTTGACTACCACAAGAAGAATGACGCAGCTTGCACAATTGCAATGCTCGAAGTTCCGTGGGAAGAGGCTTCAAGATTTGGTCTTATGATCTTAAATGACGACAACTCAATTTCCGAATTTGAAGAGAAGCCAAAAAATCCAAGAAGTAACAAAGCTTCAATGGGTGTTTACATTTTCACTTGGGAAAAGCTTCGTAAATACTTAATTGATGATGAGAATAATCCTAATTCTTCAAACGACTTTGGTAAAGATGTTATCCCTGCTATGCATAGCGCTGGCGAGAGAATGTTTGCTTACCTTTTTGACGGATACTGGAAAGATGTTGGTACAATCGACTCACTTTGGGAGGCAAACCTTGACCTTCTTAACCCAAAAGTTGACCTTGACCTTTCAGACCCAACTTGGAAAATCTACTCAAAAACTCCAGTAGCTCCACCACAGTATGTTTCAAGCACTGCTGATGTTCAAAATTCAATGATTTCAGAAGGCTCAAAGGTATTCGGCGAAGTTGACTATTCAATTCTTTTCCACAATGTTACTGTTGAAGAGGGCGCAAAGGTTCGCTACTCAATAGTAATGCCGGGTGCTACAATTAAATCCGGTGCTGATGTTGAATATTCAATTGTAGCTGAAGATGCTGTTATTGAAAGTGGTGCTAAAATTGGCTCTCGCCCTGAAGAAATGCAAAATCTTGACGACTGGGGCGTTGCAGTAGTTGGTGCTGGCGTTACTGTTGAGAGAAATGCAAAGGTAGCACCTAAAGAAATGGTTTCAGAAGACGTAAAGGAGGCAAAATAATATGACAGGCAAAAATATAGTTGGTATTATCTTCTCAAATGCTTATGATGAATGCCTTCCTGAGCTTACAGGTCTTAGAACAATGGGCTCTGTTCCATTCGCTGGTAGATATCGTCTTATCGACTTCGCACTTTCAAATATGGTAAATTCAGGAATTGAAAAGGTGGGCGTTATTACAAAGGCAAATTACCAATCCCTTATGGACCACCTTGGTACTGGCAAGGCTTGGGACCTTTCTCGTAAAAATGCTGGTATGTTCTTGCTCCCACCATTCTCAACCGCTGAACAAGGTAACAATGGCGACAAAATTGCATCTCTTCGTGGTGCTATGGGCTTTGTTAGCCAGTCAAAAGAAGAATATGTTCTTTTCGCTGACTGCAATTCAGTATTTAATATTGATGTTGAAAAGCTTATGGACTTCCACACTGAAAAAGATGCTGACATTACAATTCTTTATAAAAATGGTACTGCACCACGCCTTCAGGACACAATGGTTTTAAATGTTGCAGATGACGGCAAGGTTGAAAAAATCCTTATTACTCCTAATGGTGCAGAGAACGCTAACTTCTCACTTAATATGATTTTAATGAAGAAGAGCCTTCTTGAACGCCTTATGAACGAGTCAATGACTCAAAATTACAGCGACTTTGAAGCTGATATTATTCAAAAGAATACTGGCAAGCTTAAAATTTATGGTCTTGAGCATAAGGGCTATTCAGTAACAATTGACTCAATGACAAGCTACTTTAAGGCAAGCGAAACACTTTTAGACCCTAACAACTGCCAAGAGCTCTTTAACCCTGAACGCCCAATTTACACAAAGGTTAAAGATGAAATGCCTGCAACCTATGGCATTGGCGCAATTGTTAAAAATTCACTTGTTGCTAATGGCTGTATTATTGAGGGTACAGTTGAAAATTCAATTATCTTCCGTGGAGTTCGAATTGAAAAAGGCGCTGTAATTAAAAACTCAATCGTTATGCAGGAGTCTTACATTGCAGCAAATTCCGAGCTTAACTGTGTAGTAGCTGACAAAAATGTTGTTGTAACACCAAATAAGACTCTTTCAGGTGCTGAGAATTACCCAGTTTATATTGGCAAAGGAATTGTTATCTAATGAACGAAACACGTTGTAGTATTTGCGGTTGCATTACAGACCCGTCAGAGCTTTCTTCAGTTACCCTTTCAACTGAAAGCTTTGACATTTGCCCGTTTTGTAACAAAAAAATAAAAGCAATTAACGAGCATCCAATTGAAAACGCGTCACTTGCTCGTGAAATTTTGACCGCTGACACAAAGGGCAAGCGAAACCCCCAGTGTAGTGCTATGCTTTACCGCCATTTCTTTTCTTTGGGCATTAACCCAACCGAAACAGTGGCAACAAAGCCTAACTCACAAACAAAGCAATTAGAAGCCGAAGTTCAAGAGCTTAAATCACAGGTTGAAGCTTTAGCATCTGACCTTAAAAAGTTTAAGCGTAGGTATTATCTTTCACGAATACTCGGTGTAATTGCACCCGTAATACTCACTTTTATAATGTTACTTATTTTCTTAAAATCAGGTCTTTTAGACAATATTTTTGCATACTACGACTTCCTTGGTAAATATGCAAATATGTAAAAAAGTTAGGAGACAAATATGAAAGTATTATA
>JAZUGZ010000015.1:0-4837 GCA_045641425.1 Candidatus Fimenecus sp. | reverse complement strand
TTTTGTTTGAAAATTTGAAAAATCGTTAATTCTTGCATAGACTTTTGTTTATTTTTATGGTATATTTTTATCCATAAAGCAATTCTAACTTAGCAGGTGTATCTTATGGAACTCTTAAACTATGAAATTCTTAATGCAAGTGGCAAAGCTAACAAAGGTGAAAGCCCAATGTTTACGGCAATTACCTACCCTGCTTTTATTGACCTTGCATTTAATTCCCCAAAAAGTGTTCACGATGTAATCCCCGTTTTTCCTGACGGTGAAGATGTCAACTTCAAAATTTTTGGTAGCCTTGACGGTGTTAATTTTTATGACTTTGGCGAGGGCAACCGTATTGCAAGGTTTATTCGTGTATTTATTAAATATTCGTCAGGCGAAAGTGTAACGCTTAACAATATTGAAGTTCTTGGCGAAGACTGCACATTTATTCAAAAGAAAGCAACATTCCACGAGCCAAAAGCATTTGAAGAAAGTGGTTTCAACGCTCCAATTACTGATGACGATATAATTGACGATGTTAAAGGTATTATTTCTCGTGTTATTGGCGAAAAATATCTTGAACAATTCGATTTAAGACTTGACAGACGTCTTAAAACAGATTACTACGCTGTTGAGTCACTTCGTGGAACAATTCGCCTTATTTCAAACTCTGGTGTTGGACTTGCCAGTGCTTTTAACTGTTACCTTAAAGATGTTTGTAAATGTCACGTTTCACGCTTTGGCAACAGAATTGAGCTTCCACAAAACTTACCACAGGTTAATGGCAGAATTGAACGCCACACAAAATTCCAGCATCGTTATGCTTACAACTATTGCGCACACTCTTATTCAATGGCATTTTGGAATGAAGAAGATTGGCAAAAAGAAATTGACTTCCTTGCAATGAACGGCGTCAATATGGTGCTTGACATTACAGGTATGGAAGAAGTATATAGAAGATTTTTGACTAAGCTCGGTTACAGACACCGCGAGATTAAAAACTTCCTTACTGGCCCAGCTTATTTCGCTTGGTGCTATATGGCAAATATCACTGGTGTGGGTGGTCCGCTTCATGACGATTTCTTTAATGAGTCTTGCACTCTTGCTCGCAAAAACCACAGAAGAATGCAAGTTCTTGGAATGGATGTTGTGCTTGAGGCTTACAACGGCATGGTACCATCTGACATTCAAAAGAAAATTCGTGACATTCCAACAATTGAGCAAGGTCTTTGGAACGGGCTTCCAAGACCACTTATGATTGACCCTGCTTCAGTTAGCTATGTTAAATATGCAACACTTTTCTATGAATGCCAAAAAGAAGTATTTGGCGATATTACAAAATACTTTGCAGGCGACATTTGCCACGAGGGTGGTTCGCTGAAAGGTGCAAACGAAAAAGAAGTTTATATGAACTTTGTTGGCACACTCACAAAATTCCGCAAGGATGCCATTGTAATTATGCAAGGCTGGGGCGAAAATCCAACAAAATCTTTCATTAAATATTCAAAGCCATTCCGTGACGACCATGTGCTTATGCTTGACCTTTTCGCAGAATCAAGACCAAAAAGCGAGGGCAGAAATGCTCCACTTGCAAAATTCAATTACCTTTATGGTATGCTCAACTCATTTGGCGGAAGAATGGGTATTCACGGCAATATTGATGTTTTACCTTCTAAAATCAAAGAGTCAAGCAAGAACTCAAACTTTAAGGGAATTGCCCTTACCGCTGAAAGTAACACTTCAGACCCAGCGGTAGTTGACCTTTTCTTCTCAACCGTTTGGGAAGATATTAAAGACACAAACGCGTGGCTTAAAGACTTTGCCGAAAGGCGTTACGGTCAAAGAAATGAAAGCATTGAAAAGTCACTTGAAATTCAGCTTAAAACAGCACTTTCTGATAAATACTATAATCTCGGTGAAGGCGCTCCTGAAAATCTTCTTTGTGGCAGACCTGAGGGTAGATATGACAAAGTATCAAGCTGGGGCAACACAAAGTTCGGCTACAATGTAAAAGAATTTGAAGAGGCTGCAAAGCTTTTCCTTAAAGATTATGACAAGTTCAAAGACAATGAATGTTATGTTTACGATGCTGTTAACATTCTTCGACAAGTTCTTTCAAACAGAATTTATGGTGTAATTCTTAGTATGGAAAGCGAATATAAATCAAAAGATTACTTCGCATTTATTGAAAATGGCGAAAAGCTTATGAAATATGCTGACTTACTTGACAAGGTGCTTCTTAACCATAAAGACTTTACACTTTCTGAATATTTAGGCAGAGTCGAAAAATATTCAAAGAAGCTTGACGATTTTACAAAAGAGCTTTATATGATTGATGCCAAGGCACTAATAACAACTTGGTACTCACGCCCAGCGGCAAACCCTGGCGGACTTCACGATTACTCAAATCGTCAATGGGGCGACCTTATTAGCACTTTCTACAAGCCACGTTGGGAAAGATTTATAAATTACGTCAAAGACGAAATGGATGGCAAAAAGCCAGAGAGCATTGACTGGTTCAAAATGGAATGGGACTGGGTAATTGACGACACAAAATGCACAGAAAAGCTTCGTGAAGACTCACTCAAAGCCCTTTGCAAACAAATTACAGAATAAAAATAGGGAGAGCAAATGCTCTCCCTAAAATTTTATTCAATTAAAATTGTAACAACTCCAAAATCATACCCGCGGTTGCGGCTACTACATAAAGAGTTAAAGTTATAAGCAAGTTTTCTTTAACATTTTTATTCTCGCGGAAAAGGACTATAAGTCCTGCCCCAGCGCCAGTGCAAAGCCCCGCTATAACTGAAGCAAATGAAATTGCACCTTCTAAATAAAGCTCGGTAATAACTATTGATGCGGCACAGTTTGGCACAAGTCCTATAAGAGCCGCTACAAGTGGTTGGAAAATAGAGTTACTTAAAAGGAAGCTTGAAAGCCTTTCCATTCCAATTAACTCAACACATAAGTTTAGTGCAAAAATCACAACTAAAAGGAAAAAATAAATTTTAACTGTATGGTGAAGTGCTGGCTTAAATATCCCCTCTTCTTCCTCACAGCCACATTCTTTACAAAGGTCTTCAACCTGCTTTTTTGGTGCTGGATGAATTTTTTCAATAAGAGTTATTATATAGCCAAACAAAATTGCAACAAGAACCTTTACTGCAATAAGTTTTAATATCTCCCCTTTTTTGTCAGGGCTCGAGAGCATAATTATAATGGCTTCGTCAGATGTGCTAAGGAACACTGCCAAAAGTGTGCCAACGCCAATAACACCACCAGAGTAAAGGTTTGCTGAGAAAACTGAAAAACCACACTGCGGAATACAGCCTAAAAGCGAACCAATTATTGGGCCGAGCTTACCTGACTTTCTTAATGCATTATTTATTTTTTCGCCAGCGTGGTGTTCAAGTGATTCCATTAAAAGAAATGCAAAGAACAAAAACGGCAAAAGCTTCAAACTGTCGAGCAATGCGTCTAAACAAACATCGCGAAAAAGTTCAATTGTCAAGTGCTCACCCACCTTCTTACAAATTACTCTTTGAATTATATACCGAATGCAAAAATTAGTCAAACACTAAATGTTGAAAGTTAAAATTTGGTGTTTACATAAAATTTAGTGTGTGATAAAATATTCGTTGCAAATATTGAAATTTATGTTAAGAGAAGTATTTTTATGAGCTACGAAAGTTTTGCAAGTTGTTATGACGTTTTAACAGAGAACGTTGAATACGAAAAAATTGCCAATAAAATAGACGAGATTTTTCCTGAAAGCTACAAAAAGGATGGTCAAATTTTGGACCTTGGTTGTGGTACAGGAACGCTCTCATTTTTGCTTGAAGAAAAAGGCTTTGACGTAATTGGCATTGACAAAAGTGAAGATATGCTGGCTGTTTCTTTTGAAAAAAAGGCAGAGCTTAATTCTGGGGCTTTGTTTCTTTGTCAAGATTTAACCGAGCTTGACCTTTTTGGCACAGTAGAGGGTGCTGTTTGTGTGCTTGACACACTCAACCACCTTGAAAGTCTTGAGCAAATCGGCAAATTTTTCTCACTTGTGTCACTTTTCCTTGAAATGAGCGGCACATTTGTGCTTGATATGAACACTCCGTTCAAGCATCGTGAGATTTTGGCTGACAACACCTTTGTTTATGATATGGACGATGTTTTTTGCACTTGGCAAAACACTTATGACGAGAAAAATCGCAGAACCGACATTGACCTTGACTTCTTTTTCAAGGAAAATGATATATATTACCGCGAAAGTGAAAGCTTTTCTGAATATGAATATAGCGTTGATGAAATTGTCACTCTTTTAGAAAAGAATGGCTTTACAGTTAAAAACACATTTGACGGATACACACAAAATGCACCGTCAGACAAAACCGAGCGAGTTGTAATTGTCGCTCAAAAAACAAGATTAGTAGCAAAGGGAGAATTAAAATGAACAAGCTTGTTAGAATGATATCCGACGACGGCACACTTTATATTGTTTGTGTTAACTCAACCGAAATGGTAAAAAAAGCACAGGAAACGCACGGTCTTTCAAAGGTTTGCTCAGCAGCACTTGGCAGACTTTTAACTGGTGCTTCAATGATGGGCGTTTTATTAAAGGGCAAAAAAGACACTTTAACTCTTAAAATGAGTGGTAATGGCCCAGCTTCGCCAATAGTTGCAGTTGCCAACTCAGACGGCATTGTTAAAGGTTATGTTGGCGACGCGCATGTTAGACTTCCACTAAACGAGAAAGGCAAGCTTGATGTTTCAGGTGCTATTGGTAAAGACGGAAGTCTTACAGTCATTAAAGATTTAGGACTTAAAGAGCCTTACATTGCACAAATTCCGTTTGTATCTGGCGAAG
>JAZUGZ010000014.1:0-3460 GCA_045641425.1 Candidatus Fimenecus sp. | reverse complement strand
GCATCGATTGAAATTTCAACTTCGTAAGCATTGTTTTCAACTTTGTTTTATGATTTTAACATTAACTTATTCCTCCTCAATACATTTGTATTCCATAATCTTTGGTATTATATCATAAGATATTTGAAATTACAATATTTTCCTTAGTTTTTTTTATATATTAAAGCGAATTTATGGCATAAAAACACATTTTGGACAAAATTCAAGGTAATCTGCCGAAACAAGTCTGAAATCTATACCATTTTTTTCACCATTAAAAGCATATTTTAATGACGCTCCGTGCAAATGTCCATAATAACAACGTTTGATATTATTTCTCACTAAAACGTCAACTATTTGTTCGCAATCTTTATTTGCTGACACTGGTGGATAATGCAAAAACACAATTACTTCGCCGCCAAGCTCTTTGGCAGCTAAAATTGAGCGTTCAATTCTTGCACATTCTCTTGCCATTACCTTATCATCAGCTTCAGCGTCAAAAAACCAACCTCTGCTCCCTGCAATTGCAAAATTTTCAACTCGATAAGCATTATTATGTAAAATTTTCAAAGTGTCAAAGCCATTTTCCTTAAAAAACAAATCAATTTTTGTTTTTGTATTCCACCAATAGTCGTGATTGCCTTTAAGAATAATTTTATTTCCATTAAGTGAATTTAGAAATTCAAAATCTTTTTTAGATTCTTCTAAACTCATGCCCCATGAAATATCGCCATTGATAACAACAGTATCTTTAGGCTCAATTAAATGTTGCCAATTGTTCTTGATTCTTTCAGTATAATCACTCCAACCGCCAAAAATATCCATTGGCTTGTCGGTTGAAAAGGATAAATGTGTATCTCCAATTACAAAGAGTGACATAAAAATCTCCTGTGAATAAATAAAAATTATCTGCTAAAAATAAAATTGAAGGGAGGTTATAAATTATGAATAACTACGATATCAACAATAGAATCACTTGTGATGCACACCACTGCCATTACAATGACGGTAAAGACAACTGCACAGCAAAGGAGATTGCAGTTGGCACTCATAGTGCTTGCTGTTGCGACGACACAAGATGCGCAACATTCACATTAAAAGAAGATAGTCAAGGCAGTAAATAAGTAAGAAAAAGCGGAGGCCAATGCACGGCTTCCGCTTGTTTTTATCAGATACCGAGCATATCAAATACAACCTGCTTCATATCTGCCTTATTGCAAACCTTTGTAAATCTTGGAGATTTACCTTTAAGAGTTGCAAGCTGTGGTGGAACAGGTTCATTTGAAACTGCAAAGAGTTCGTCAACCATGTCAAATTCATTTTCTGCTTTAATGTCATCTTCAACAGCAGAAAGAACACTCGCTGAGAACTTATATGGGTTTGCAGTAGAAGCAATTACAGTAGGTGTTTTATCCCCTGTTTTGTTTACATAATCTTTATAAACATTAAGTGCAACCGCTGTGTGAGTATCACAAAGATAATCTTTAGAGTTAAATACATCAGCAATTGTTTCTTTTGTTGCTTTATCGTCACAGCAACCAGCATCAAAGAGTGCTTTAACCTTTGCAAGAACATCATCGGTTACTGTATATTTACCGTCAACAGAAAGCTTTTGCATCCAATCTTTAACTGTTGCATCGTTTTCACCGCAAAGGTGGAAAAGAAGACGTTCAAGGTTTGAAGAGATAAGAATATCCATTGATGGAGAAGTTGTGCAATAAAAGTCTCTATTCTTATCGTAAGTACCAGTTTTAAGGAAATCAGTAAGAACATTATTAGCATTTGAAGCACAAACAAGTGTTTTAACTGGAATGCCCATTTCCTTAGCATAGTAAGCAGCAAGAATATTACCAAAGTTACCAGTTGGAACTACTACATTCATTTCTTCGCCAAGTTTTAATGCACCAGCCTCTACCATATCGCAATATGCTGATACATAGTAAACAACCTGTGGCACAAGTCGGCCCCAGTTAATTGAGTTAGCTGATGAGAAAGCAAGTCCATTTTCCTTAAATTTCTTTTCAATATCTTTATCAGTAAAGATTATTTTAACACCGCTTTGTGCATCGTCAAAGTTGCCCTCAATAGCACAAACGCTAACATTTGCACCTTCTTGAGTTGTCATTTGAAGCTTCTGCATTGGGCTAACACCATCAACAGGATAGAAAACTAAAATTCTTGTGTTTGGAACATCCTTAAAGCCTTCAAGAGCAGCTTTACCAGTATCGCCAGAAGTTGCAACAAGAATTACGATTTCAGTATCTTTAAGTGTTTTTTGTGAAGCCGTTGTAAGAAGATAAGGCAAAAGCTGAAGAGCCATATCCTTAAATGCACAAGTTGGGCCACGCCATAACTCTAAAACATATTCATTGTCATTAAGTTTGTAAAGTGGCGCTACTTTTTCAGAACTGAATTTACCAGCTTTATAAGCACCTTCAACACAATAAGCAATTTCTTCTTTTGTGAAGTCTGTAAGGTAAAGCTCTAAAACTTTTTTAGCTCTTTCAATGTAAGAAAGAGGAATAAGTTCTTTAATAAAGTCCTCACCTATCTTTGGAATTTCTGTTGGAACAAAAAGTCCGCCATCTGAAGATATGCCTTTTGTAATTGCTTCAGAAGCAGTTACTTTAACTGACTTATCTCTTGTACTTGTGTAATACATATCTACACGCTCCTTGCGAAAAATATATTATATTAATTTCCAGTTCCGTCAAATGCTGCTTCAATGTGATTAAGCCTTGACGGTTCATCATTTTCAAAATAAACTTCGATAATATCAAAACGAGGTTGACGTTTTAATTCATAATTTTTAAGAAATATATTAGCTGATGCAATAATTTTATTACGCTTACTAAAATCAACCGCATCTGCTGCTGAAAAGAAATTATTTTCACTTCTTGTTTTAACTTCAACAAAGCAAATATATTTCTTATCTTCTGCTACAATATCAATTTCGCCAAACCTGCAATTATAATTAACAGTAACTATTTTATATCCGTGATATCTAAGGTAACGAAGTGCTGTAAGCTCGCCATAGTCGCCCAATAGGTGTTTGTCCATTTTATTCACCTAAAATTTTCTTAAGGAATGACCTACGATGAATTGGGGAAACACCATATTTTTCAATCATTTTATAATGAAGCTTTGTACCATAGCCTTTATGCTTTTCAAATTGATACTCAGGATATTTTTCTGCCATTTCAAGCATAAATCTATCACGAGAAACCTTTGCAAGAATTGATGCAGCCGCAACGCTCATAACCTTACCGTCACCTTTTACAACAGTTTCTTCAGTAACACCTGTATGTGGCTCACGATTTCCGTCAATTATAGCATAATCTGGGCGAATTTCAAGCCCATCAACTGCACGTTTCATTGCAAGAAAGGTTGCATTTAATATATTGATTTCGTCAATTTCTTTTTCTGTGGCAATACCAATTGAATAGCTTATTGCCTTTTCGGTTATAACATCATAAAGCTC
>JAZUGZ010000013.1:0-1777 GCA_045641425.1 Candidatus Fimenecus sp. | reverse complement strand
AAGGTCAGGACCAACAACATTTGAACCACTCTTATCAGCAATCTTTAAGAAAAACTCAATTAGCTGTATTGCAACATAGTTCATCATAAGTGTGAAAAGAGTTTCATTAGTGCCCCAATGTGCTTTGAAAAATGCAGGAATAATTGCCCAAATAATACCTGAAAGAATTGCAAAAATTGTCATAATCAAAATAAGCAATCCGTTTGGTACCTTTCCACCGAGATAGAACATGCACATTGCAGTTGAAAGACATCCTATAAGAACTTGTCCTTCAGCACCAGTATTCCAAAATCGCATTCTAAAAGCTGGAGTAACAGCAAGTGAAATACAAAGAAGAATTGCAATTTCGTGAATTGTAACAAGTGTTCTACCAGTTCCAAACGCACCATGATAAATAGTTTTAAAAATTGAAATAGGATCATCACCAGTAAAAAGCTTTGTAACTATACCGCAAACAATAAGTGCAAGTAAAATTGCAATAACTCTTACAATAATTCCTTTCTTTAGAGAGACATCTGTTCTTTTTGAAATATGGAAAAGAGGCTCACGAGTTTTGATTTTATTATTTTTCATTCTCTTTTGCTCCTTTTGCTTTAGTCATAAGAAGACCAACCTCTTCTTTAGTAGTAGTTCTACCATCAACAATTCCTGAAATTGAGCCAGAACTTATAACGAGAATTCTGTCGCAAAGTTCAAGCAATACATCAAGGTCTTCGCCGACAAATATAACAGCAACACCTTTTTCTTTTTGCTCATTTAATAAGTTATAAATGGTATAAGATGAGTTAATGTCAAGGCCACGAACCGGATATGCAGCCATTAAAACTGTAGGTGATGATGAAATTTCACGGCCAACAAGTACTTTTTGAACATTACCACCAGAAAGTCTTCTAACTGGTGTTGTAGGGCCAGGTGTAACAACTTCAAGATCTTCAATAATAGTATTTGCAAGTTGCTTTGGTGGTTTTTTGTTTAAGAAAAGAGAATGGCCTTTTTTGTAGCTTCTTAAAAGCATGTTGTCAATAATGTCCATATTACCGACAAGGCCCATACCAAGTCTGTCTTCAGGAACAAAGGAAAGTCTTACGCCAAGTTCACGAATTTGAACAGGGGATTTCTCTTTAAGATTAACTTCTGCATTGTTTGTTGGGTCAATGTATGTAATTGCACCTTCTGTTGCACTTATAAGACCTGCAATAGATTCAAGAAGTTCTTTTTGACCACTACCAGCAATACCTGCTATGCCTAAAATCTCTCCACCCTTTGCAGCAAAAGAAATATCATCAAGAACTTTAATACCATCGTTATTTAAAAGATTTAAGTTTTTAATAATAAGCCTATCTGTAGGATCTTTTGGCTCGGAGCGATTGATGTTAAGTGAGATCTTTTTACCAACCATCATTTCAGTAAGTTCAGCTTCATTTGTTTTTGCTGTAATTACTGTATCTATATATTCACCACGGCGAAGAATAGCAACTCGGTCTGAAACAGATAGAACTTCATGCATTTTATGTGTAATGATTATAATTGATTTTCCGTCATCTTTCATCTTTTTAATGACTTTAAATAACTTTTCTGTTTCTTGTGGAGTTAAAACCGCAGTAGGTTCATCCAAAATTAAAATATCAGCGCCTCTGTAAAGCACTTTTACAATTTCAACTGTCTGCTTTTCTGATACAGACATTTCATATATTTTCTTTTTAGGGTCAATATCAAACCCGTATTTTTCAGATATTTCAGCAACTCGTTTTTCAGCGTCTTTTAAATTAAATTTTGT
>JAZUGZ010000012.1:0-3032 GCA_045641425.1 Candidatus Fimenecus sp. | reverse complement strand
TTTAATTTTATCAATATTGATAAAACTATTGCTCACGATTTACATGGCAGAGCGTTCTTAAATGACACACCTAAAACCGAAGCTGGCGAGAGAAATATCCCAATTAACGATATGGTTAAGCCAATCATTGATGAGGTGCTTGAAAGCAGAAAGCCTACTAACGATAAAATGCTTTTTCGTGCTGATAATGGCAATCTTGTTACAACGAATCAAGTGAATAACGAGCTTAAGCGAATTCTTAAAAAGTTTAATATTGTAGATGAAGGTGTCAGGGGAGATATTACCCTGCACAGTTTAAGACACACTTATGCTACTCGCTGTATTGAGGGTGGTATGCCACCGAAGGTTCTTCAAAAGCTACTTGGCCACACGGTTATTAAGGTTACTTTGGATACATACTCTGATGTGTTTGAAAGCTTCCAAACCGAGAATGTTCAGAAGGTTGACAATTACCTTAAAACTTCTGTGTTTAATGTTTCATAAAAAACATATTATTATATTAAAAAGCACCACGAAAGTGGTGCTAATTTTTTGACTATTCTTTGTTTATGCGGGGAATTTGTTACTCCACGAGTCCCGTTCTTCTAACAGGACTAAACTTGTATATTCCCTAATTTTAGTATTATTTTGTTTTAAAAATTTTTTTAAACTTTTTAAAAACATTTTAAAAGTTGACAATTTGATTTTGAAAGTTTAATATTTATTTTAAAAGTTCAATGAAAATTTTAAAAGTTTATTAAAATTCCGAAGAAATTATTACAAATGATTTTTGCATTTTGCAACAAAATGTTGACATAATGTAATATTTTTGCTAAAATAAACATACAATAAAGTGCAGTATATACTGTGCTTTAGGGCTGAACTTTAGAGTTCCAGGTCCACCAAAGCGGCGGGGAGGCTCCCCGCCATTTTTATATGGTGAAATTATGAAAGAATTAAGCATATTTGTCGATGAATCTGGTGATTTTGGTCCATATAGTCCACATTCGCCGTATTATTTGTTCTCATTGGTATTTCACGATCAAAGTATTTCTATTGATGAGGCTGTAAGAGAATTGGATAGAAAAATGATTGAGCATGGATTTAATATTCATGCTATTCATGCTGGTCCTATTGTTAGAAACGAAGGATATTATAAAAACTATTCCCCAGAAGATAGAAAAAAATTATTTAATGATTTAGTGCTTTTTACGAGAAAAATTGATGTAAAATATCACGTAATTTTTTGTAAGAAAAAAGAAACTAAAGCTCGTGAAGATCTAATTAACAGGTTGTCAAAAGAGTTGGCATTATTCTTACGTGATAACTTGAACATTTTAGACAGCTATGACAAAATAATTATATATTATGATAATGGTCAAAGTGAAATTACTACCATATTAACATCTGTATTCAATAGTTTGTGCAGTAATGTGGAGTTTAGACGTGTGCAGCCATATGAATATAAACTATTTCAAGTTGCAAATATTAACTTTAAAAATAATTGCTCTTCCAAATCAGAACTCGGATTTTTTGAAAGTGCAGGAAGATTTAAAGATTATTATTATAAATCTATAAGGAAAAAGAAGATATAGTAATTAAAGCAGGCCTTGAGCCTGCTTTTTATTTTCTCATATTGTAAAATTGATTAAAACATTTTCTAACAAATTTAACACATTACTTGCAAATATTCTAACAGTATGCTTTAATGCAAAGCAAAAAGGAGAAATGCTTGTGGGATATGGTGATGGTTGTATTTACTACAACACTCAAAAGAAAAAGTGGTTAGCGCAACTTAATATGGGCAAAGATTTAGATGGTAAAATCATTCGCAAAACCGTATCAGGCAACACAAGAAATGAAGCAAGAAGAAAATTAAACGAACTGCAGTATCAAAAATATACGGGTCAATTTGTAATGGCAAACGGTATGACATTCAAAGAATTGGTTTTATCGGTGCTAAACGAGAGCCTTGCTCTGAATGAATTTCAGATACAGACCTATAACCGATATCTTGCAACATTAAAAATGTGTCAGCCAATAAATGACATACCTATCCAAAAGTTAGATAGCACAATGATTCAGCAATTTTTAATATCCTTAGTTGATAAGTACGCTCAAACCACAATTAAAAAAATATGGATAATGCTGCACTTGTGTTTCAAAAATGCTGTAAAGAGAAAAATCATTATATATAATCCTATGGACAATGTTAGAAAGCCCAACAGCAGAAAGCGTACAAGCAAAATTAGAGCATTGACAATAGAAGAACAAAGACGATTGTATAGGGTAATGACAGAAGAGCATTGTATATATAGCTCGCAAATTTTGATTTCAATGCTTACTGGAATGCGAATGGGCGAAATAAATGCACTATATGTTAGCGATGTTAATCTTAATTTAAACTATATAAATATTGATAAAACAGTAGCGGTTGATATTCAAGGAATTCCATTTTTGAACGATACACCTAAGACTAAAACTGGTGAGCGAAGAATACCGATTAATGATATCGTTAGACCTCTCTTTGAAAAACTACTTGCCAGTAAAGAACATTCTAAAAATGAAATGCTGTTTTATTCAAAGAAAGGTACGCTTGTACCAACGAGTTTAGTGAATGATGAATTTAAACGAATGTTAGAAAAATATGATATTGTAGATGAATCAATTAAGGGCAATGTAACAGTACACAGCCTTAGGCATACATATGCTACTCGTTGTGTTGAGGCTGGGGCGTCGCCAAAAGTTCTTCAAAAATTACTTGGCCACGCCAATATTAAAGTTACCTTGGATACATATACTGATGTGTTTGAAGGCTTCCAAACCGAGAGTGTTCGGAAGGTTGACAATTACCTTAAAGATTTAGGATTGGAATGTAAGATATCATAAATAGTATTAAAAGCTCCTTAATTATATCTAAAAAGGTTGCTTTTATTTGTTTATGCGGGGAATATATTGTTCTGCGATGTCTGGTTTTTTGAAGGACTAAATATTATTATAAAAAATGAATATAATTATAATGCGATACTATAAGATCTCGTATAAGGACTTAA
>JAZUGZ010000011.1:0-4294 GCA_045641425.1 Candidatus Fimenecus sp. | reverse complement strand
ATATCCCCCAATATTTTTATAAAAATATTATACTCTTTGTTATATATTTTTCAAGTATAAATTATGAATTTTCAATTTCAGTAATTTGGTCAATTCTTCTTTGATGTCTGCCACCCTCAAACTCTGTGTTAAGGAAAACATCAACAAGCTCAATAGCAAGACCAGCACCAACAACACGTCCGCCCATACAAAGAGCATTTGCATCATTATGAAGTCTTGTAAATTTTGCGCTGAAATAATCAGAACAGCAAGCCGCACGAATACCCTTTACTTTATTAGCCGCCATTGAAATACCAATGCCAGTACCACAGCAAAGAATTGCCTTTTCACACTCCCCAGAAACTACTCTATCGCAAGTTTTCTTTGCAATTGGAGCGTAGTCAACTGACTCAGTAGAATTTGTACCGCAGTCAATGTACTCAACGCCTATTTCGTCTAAATGTTTTTTAATTGCCTCTTTTAATTCAAAACCACCGTGGTCTGCACCTAATGCTATCATTGTTTTGCTCCTTTGTTTTTATTATTTAGCTCTCTTTCTGCTTGTGGTAAGCGCAAGTAAAAAGGAAGTAATTTATTAGCACTTATTGGCTCTTCGCCGTTATTTAACTTTTCTTCTGCTAACTTTCCAATGAAAGAAGCGTGAATAAGTTTAATGTTATCATCTGCTACTGAAACACTTGAAAGATCATCTTTCATTTTTTCATAGCACATATCAGCACCGTCGCCGATTAAAACTATTGGTTTAGTATTAACTTTAAGCTCTTCTAATAGCTCGGATACTAAAATTGCTCTATCCTCTGTTTGCCTTTCGCCTTTATAAAATGAAGCTGTGTAAACTTGGTTACAACGAGCATCCATAACTGCAACTGCTAAAAAATCACTTTCACAAAGTGGCTTTGCAATAGCTTCAAGAGTTGAAACAGCTATACAAGGAATATTTTTAGCATCACAAATTCCTTTTGCCGAAGCAATACCAATACGAACTCCAGTAAACGAACCAGGACCCTTTGTAATTGCGAGCAAGTCAATATCTGAAACCATAATTTCACTATCGTTTATTGCCTTTTCTACCATTGGCATTAGTGTTTCACTATGAGTGAATCCATTATTCACAAACTCTTCTGAGAGTGCTTGTCCGTTCTCGGTAACAGCAACAGAAGCACTAACTGATGACGAGTCAATAGATAAAATTTTCATATTTCTTCGCCTCCAGTAATTGTGATTATTCTTTGTGTATCATGCTCGCCACGCTGAAACTCAACGCGAATTGTATTTTCGGGAAGAGCGTTCTCAATATTTTCGCTCCACTCAACAGCTAAAATTCCGCCATTTTCATAGAAATCAAAAAATCCACTTGAGTAAAGATCATCCCAACTCTCAACCCTATACATATCGAAATGGTAAAGTGGTGGCTCACCGCCATAATCATTAACAATAGCAAAAGTGGGGCTTGAAACGTCGCGCTGAGCTTTAACACCCCTTGCAAGCCCCCTTGTAAAAGCAGTTTTGCCCATACCAAGGCCACCAAAAAATGCAACAACCGTGCCACCTTTTAGTGTTTTAGCAAGCTTTTCGCCAAGTAATTCAGTTTCATTTACATTTTCTGTAACAAACTTTTGCATATAAAATCCACTCAAAACTAATTTATCTTTATAATTCTATCACAAATTAAATAATTAGTAAATAAAAAGTTGCACAAAAATTTGGGGTGAATTTCTATTCACCCGTCAATTGAAATTAACACACTGTCGTGCTATTATAATATTGTTATAATTCTAATCTTAAATAGGGAGGTTCATTTTTATGAACGACTATATTCAAAGCGTAATTGACTCAGTTAAGCAACGTGATGGTGATAAGCCTGAATTTATTCAGACTGTTACCGAGGTTTTGGGTTCACTTGAAAAGGTCATTGAGCAAAGACCAGACTATGTTGAAAAAGACATTCTCGGCAGAATGGTAAACCCTGACAGATTCATTTCATTTAGAGTTGTTTGGGTTGATGACAACGGCAAAACACAGGTTAACCGTGGTTACAGAGTTCAGTTTAACTCTGCTATTGGTCCTTACAAAGGCGGCCTTCGTTTCCAAGCAAATGTTAATCCTTCTGTTATTTGGTTCTTAGGCTTCGAGCAGGTATTCAAAAACAGCCTTACCGGTCTTCCTATGGGTGGCGGTAAAGGTGGTTCTGACTTTGACCCAGCTGGCAAGAGTGATGCTGAAATCATGCGTTTCTGCCAAAGCTTTATGACAGAGCTTTACAGACATATTGGTCCTGACGTTGATGTTCCTGCTGGTGATATGGGCGTTGGCGGTAGGGAAATTGGTTATCTCTTTGGTCAATACAAGAGAATTAGAAACGCTTATGAAAATGGCGTTCTTACTGGTAAGGGACTTTCTTATGGTGGTTCACTTATCCGCCCTGAAGCTACTGGTTACGGTGCTATTTACTACGCAAGTGAAGTTTTTGCACATGATGGTGACACAATCAAGGGCAAGACATTTGCTGTTTCAGGCTTCGGTAATGTTGCTTGGGGTGCTGTAAAGAAGATTGCAGAGCTCGGCGGTAAAGCTATTACAATTAGTGGACCTGATGGTTATGTTTATGACCCAGACGGTATTACAACTGATGAAAAGATTAACTATATGCTTGAGCTTCGCGCAAGTGGTAAAAATATTGTTGAGCCTTATGCCGAAAAATTCGGTGTTCAGTTTTTCAAGGGTGAAAAGCCATGGGGTGTTAAGGCTGATGTAATGCTCCCTTGCGCTACACAAAATGAAGTTCGCATGGAAGATGCTGAAAAAATTGTTGCTAATGGCGTTAAGTACTACATTGAAGTCTCAAATATGCCTACAACAAATGAAGCTCTTGCTTACCTTATGGAAAAAGGTCTTGTAGTTGCTCCATCAAAGGCAGTTAATGCAGGCGGTGTTTGCACATCAGGTCTTGAAATGAGTCAGAACAGTCAAAGACTTGCTTGGACAGCTGAAGAAGTTGACGAAAAACTTCATCGAGCAATGCAAAACATTTACAGTGCTTCGGTTGATGCAGCTGAAAGATATGGACTTGGCTACAACCTTGTAGCAGGTGCTAATATTGCAGGTTTTGAAAAAGTTGCAGAAGCTATGATGGCTCAAGGTATTCTTTAATAAATAATTACATAAAAAACAACCCCGTACCAAAAGTCACGGGTGCATAAGGAAGTATTATGATTATGGAATATGTTCCACATAACCCCACGCACGCTATAGATGAAAGAAATTTGGATTTGTTAAGGTGAATTATGAAAATACGGAAAAGCAAATCATGGCAATGGGAAACCACCGGAACTGAAAAGACATCTATGCTTTTCGGAACAAAGATTTTCACAACTGATTTTCGAGCTACCGGTGAAAGCGTTGATTTCAACAACCGAAAATTTGATGTATATACCGTTTTCATCAATGGTGATGAAAAATCATTTGCTATGACTGAAGTCAGTAATGGTGTTTATGATTTTTTGATTTATAAATATTGATATGCTATTCTAACTTGCAAATCCCGGATTTTTGAATAACAAAACACCTGCCTCAAAGAGTTGTTTTCTCTTTCGGCAGGTGTTTTGTCTCATCTTGTATCAAGCAGGGAAAAATTATATATTTTTCCGCTCAAAGCCGATTTACATCGGCTTTTTTAAGGTCAAGCCCCTAACACCCCACAGGAAGAAAAAGGATAACTGGAAAACTTCCTTATCGACTCGTAGGGAAAAGTACGGGGCTTTTTTATTGATATTTTAGAACATAAAGTTGTTATATCCCCACATATCGGAGAATTCAAATTTTACATAAGTTCTATCAGATGGAACGCCTGCATAAGTTTCAAGAATTCTACAAATGTCAATAGTTACTTTTTCACAGTCAGATTTTGACGCATCTCCAAAGATGCTAACTTCAACATAAGCGGTCTCCCCGTCTTGATTTCCCTTAAAATAAAGGTTACAAGAATCTTGCACGTTTACCATAAGCCAAGCTTCACTTTTGCCCGGAATTAAAGCGATAGAAGAACCAAGTTCAGATTTAATTTGTTCAATTTTTTCTTCTGTTAACTTTGCAGAAGTTTTAACATCAATAAATGGCATAATAATTCTCCTTAAAATAAAAAAATAAAGAGTTCTAAAATTTTAGAACTCTTGGGAAAATACACCCTAAAAACTGAACAAAGGAGTGACGAGGAAGAAATTGTGTACAAATAAGAGACCAAGAATAAATGGTCAAGCCCTCGACCTATTAGTATTGCCAAGCTGAACGTGTCACC
>JAZUGZ010000010.1:0-2407 GCA_045641425.1 Candidatus Fimenecus sp. | reverse complement strand
GCCGTCTGTTGCGAGGTTTTGGTGGTGTGTATGTGGCATGTGTAAATTTATGCTTTTTGCTCTAGGGCAAGCAGAGCGTTTGGCTGTCCTGCCAACGCTTTTTACTAAAATATGGGCACAGCCCAAACCCAGTTTGATTTGATTTTATCATATAAATAGAGCAAAAAAATAAAGCAGTAAAACCTGCTTTACAAATTAAAGTTGGAATATTTAAAAATTAGATTGGACTTCAGTTGGCAATGAACTGAAAAACGAGTTAACGCAAACAAATCTCAATTTATCTCAAGTAATCTCAAACACACCTCATAAGGTGCATGAACCCTTGATAATAAAGGCATTTGAGATAAGTTGAGATAAAAAAAGAGTAGGTTAAGATTAACCTACTCTTGGTGCTGGTGACCGGACTTGAACCGGTACGGTATTGCTACCGAGGGATTTTAAGTCCCTTGCGTCTGCCTATTTCGCCACACCAGCAGATCTATTAAAATATAATAAATCGCTTAATATTAAGTTGTTTTACCGATCATTTGGCAAATATGTTCAGTTACTTACTAACCTCACACAGCCTAATTATTATATAACAATAATTTAAGATTGTCAACAAGTGAAATCAAAAATCACGAAATAATATTTCTTATCCAAGTGCCTTTTTTAACAAATATATATCCAATAATATCTTTAACAATATAAAGGCTTTGAACTGCGGCAAAAAGTGCTACAACTGAAATAGTTGTATATCTACTTAAAATATATGCCACAGGAACACTAACTACCCACGCAAATACACTATCAAATAAAAATGTTACTATAACCTTACCGCCTGAGCGAAGTGTAAAGTAGCTTGCATTTGCAAATGCGTCTAACGGCATTATTAAGGCGGTAATGAGCATAAGTTTTGTTGCAAGGCTCCTTACTTCAGGGGTTGTGTTATAAAGAAGTGGAATGAACTTTGCTGTTAATGCAAAAATAGCACCGATTACAGCACTTGTAACAACTGAAAATGCAATAAGTTTTTTACTACTATCTCTTGCTTCTTCAGTTTCCCCTGCACCAAGCATTTGACCAAGAATAATACCGATTGCAACGCCCAATGAAATAAACCCTACTGAAAAAACATTCATAAAAGTTTGAGAAATATTACTTGCGGCAACTACGTCAAGACTTCTTACGGAATAGCACTGATTAAGCATTGCCATACCTGCTGACCAAAGAGTTTCGTTAAGCATTAAAGGCATACCTTTAAGAATTATTTGTTTTACGAGCTTTATTGGAACATAAAGGCTCTTGAATGCGCCGATTATAAATGGAGTTTCTGTTTTGTGAATTGCTGTCCAAATCACTATTATTAAAAGCTCGGCAAATCTTGAAACGACTGTTGCAGTTGCGGCACCATTTACACCCATTTTAGGAGCACCGAGTTTACCAAAAATTAAAATATAGTTAAGAATTAAATTGACGCAAACTGCAATTATACCAGCCACCATTGGAAGCATTGGTTTTTCAATTTCACGAAGTGTGCTTGAATAACATTGTGCTATTGCGTAAGGCAAAAAGCCAATCATCATAATTTTAATATAATTAAGAGCAAAATTTAATGAAGCGGTGGCATCAGTTAAATTGCCCTCGCCTTTAAGGTATGTATTTACAAGTGCCTTACCAAAGAAGATAAAAATACCACAGCCAATTAAAGTTAAAATTGCACAAATAATAAGCTTGAAGCGGAATGTGTGCTGAACGCCTTTATTATCACGATTTCCATAAAACTGTGCGCCAAAAATACCAGCACCCGAAATTGCACCGAAAAGGCACAAATTAAATACAAAAATAAGTTGGTTTGAAATGCCCACGCCCATCATTTCAACTGTGCCAACTTTACCAATCATAACATTATCAAGCATATTGACAAAGTTTGTAATTAAGTTTTGAATCATTATAGGAAGAGTCAGTGCTATTACTCTTTTGTAAAATTCTTTAGTTCCAATTAAACTTTTTAACATCTATTTTCTCCATTTGTAAAATCTTGTAGCATTTTATCATATTGTGCTTTTTCTTTCAATTCACTAAATAGACAAAAGACATTGAATAAGTAGAGTTAATATAGTATAATTAGATATAAGCAAAAATTGGGAGTGAAAAAATGCCATTACAAATTGTTAGAAATGATATTACAAATATGGAAGTTGACGCTATTGTCAATGCCGCTAACGAAAGTCTTTTAGGCGGTGGCGGTGTTGACGGTGCTATTCACAGAGCTGCTGGCCCACTTCTTTTAGAAGAATGTAGAACTCTTGGCGGTTGCAAAACTGGAGATGCTAAAATCACAAAAGGATATAATTTACACGCTAAATATGTAATTCACACAGTAGGCCCAATTTGGTATGGTGGAAATCATGGAGAGCGAGAACTT
>JAZUGZ010000009.1:0-1716 GCA_045641425.1 Candidatus Fimenecus sp. | reverse complement strand
TGTTCTTTCTTTTGCTGTTTCTTCTGTGGTCTAATTGTGAAGAAATACATAGCAGCAAAAAGAAGTACCATCATAATAATCATACCGCTTGAGCCGCCTAAACCGCCCTGAGCTGCTGTTGCCTGTGTAGCTAAAAATGTAGAAAAAATATTCATAGTTTTCCTCCAAAACTTTATTTATAACTCTTGTATTATACAAAAAAGCTGTATGTTTTGCAACTGTTTTTTGAAATTTTATATTCTCGTATCGAGTCTATCAACATATTTGTTATAAAACTCTTCAAATGAGCCTTCATCAAGTGCATCTCGGATTTTTTCCATAAGTGTGTTATAAAAGTATAAATTATGCATTACACAAAGTCGAGCTGCAAGCATTTCTTTAGCTTTAATTAAATGATGAATATAAGCTCTTGAGAAGTTTTTACAAGCTGGGCATTCGCAAGTTGGGTCAATAGGAAGCTCGTCATTTTCATATTTCTTATTATTAAGATTTATAATTCCTTCATCGGTAAATAAGTGGCCGTGGCGAGCATTACGACTTGGCATTACACAGTCAAAAAGGTCAACTCCCCTTCTAACGCCTTCAAGAATATTACCAGGGGTGCCAACACCCATTAAGTATCGTGGTTTGTCAGCTGGCATAAATGGTTCAATAGCTGAAATAATGCGGTACATATCCTCTTTAGGTTCGCCTACTGCAAGTCCGCCAATAGCGTAACCGTCAAGGTCGAGTTTTGCAATATCTTGCATATGTTTAATTCTTAAATCGTCATAAGTACAGCCTTGGTTAATGCCAAAGAGCATTTGTTTTTTATTAAGTGTATCAGGAAGAGAATTGAGTCTTTCCATTTCGTCTTTACAACGGTATAGCCAACGAGTTGTTCTCTCACAAGACTTTTTAGCATAGTCGTATTTTGCAGGGTTTTCAACACATTCGTCAAATGCCATAGCAATAGTAGAGCCAAGATTTGACTGAATTCTCATACTCTCTTCAGGGCCCATAAAAATCTTGTGCCCGTCAATGTGTGAAGAGAATGTTACGCCCTCCTCTTTAATATTACGAAGAGCTGCAAGTGAAAACACTTGAAATCCACCGGAGTCAGTTAAAATTGGACCAGTCCAGCCAGTCATTTTGTGAAGTCCGCCAAGCTCTTTAACTCGTTCATCAGTAGGTCTTAAATGCAAGTGATAAGTATTACAAAGCATTACTTGTGTGTGAAGATTCTCTTTAAGGTCAAGGGCTGAAACACCGCCTTTTATAGCACCTTGAGTAGCTACATTCATAAAAGCTGGGGTTTGAACAGTGCCGTGAACTGTTGTAAATTCACCACGCCTTGCATTACCACATTTTTTAATAAGTTTATACATATTTTTCTCCTTAACTTATAAACATACAATCGCCAAATGAGAAAAATCTATATTTCTCTTTAACTGCTAAATTGTAAGCATCGAGTACTCTTTCTCTATTATAAAATGCTGATACAAGCATTATAAGTGTGCTTTCAGGTAAATGGAAATTAGTTAAAAGTGCATCAATACACTTAAATTCATAACCAGGATAAATAAAGATATTAGTTGAATCTTCATATTCTCTAATTTCACCAAGCTTTGAAGCAACACTTTCAAGGGTACGACAACAGGTTGTACCAACTGCAATAACTCTACCGCCATTTTTCTTTGTTTCGTTAATAATATCTGCTGTTTCTTTTGGAAGAAC
>JAZUGZ010000008.1:0-6278 GCA_045641425.1 Candidatus Fimenecus sp. | reverse complement strand
TCGCCCTGGCCCGGGATCCCTGGGATATGGAAAATGATGATGCGAAGCAGGAGACCATGGCAGAGCGCCGCGAGTCCGCTGTGGAGGCATAAAAAACGAAAGTGAAAGTGCTACTATTGCTCGCCATGAGGTAATGTGCAATATTGACGACATTACCGCTTGTGCTTCTCGAATTTTGAAATTTGGCGGTAAACTTTGCATTTGCCACCGCCCTGAGCGTACGCTTGATGCACTCGAGTCAATGCGAAAAAACGGAGTTGAGCCAAAGCTAATTCGTTTCGTTCAAAAAACAGGCGAAACTGCTCCGTGGCTTGTACTTATACAAGGCCGAAAGGGTAGTAACCCTGGTCTTAAGGTGGAAAAGCCACTTATAATGCAAAAAAGTGACGGAACACCTACTAATGAAATTTTAGAAATAACCGAAAAATACCGAAAGGTTTGATTTATTTGTCAGGAAAACTTTTTGTTGTCGGCACGCCAATTGGCAATTTGTCAGATATATCCCCAAGAGGAATAGAAACACTTCAAAGCGTTGACTTTATTGCTGCAGAGGACACACGCGTTACGGCAAAGCTACTTAATCATTTTGACATAAAAAAACCGCTTGTTAGCTACTATGAGCATAACAAACGCGAAAAAGGCACAGTAATTACTGACCGAATTTTAATGGGCGAAACCTGTGCAATAGTTACCGATGCTGGTATGCCTTGCATTTCTGACCCAGGGGAAGACTTAATTCGTGATTGCCACAATTTAGGGATTCCTGTCGAGTCCGTTCCTGGCCCTACCGCTTTTGCAACAGCTTTAGCTATTAGTGGTATGGAAACTGGCCGGTTTACTTTTGAAGGATTTTTAAGTGTTAATAAGCAAAGCCGAAAAGAGCATTTAGAAGAATTAAAGGGCGAAAAACGAACAATGATTTTTTACGAAGCTCCGCACAAGCTTCGCAATACACTTAAAGATTTATATAACTTTTTTGGCGACCGTGAAATTGCAATAGTTAAAGAACTTACAAAAATTCACGAAACCGTTATGAGAACAACGCTTAAAGGCGCTAACGAATATTTTGAAACTGAAAACCCAAAGGGCGAGTATGTTTTAATTCTCGCTGGCGATAAAGAAATAAAAAAACAACCCCTTACAATAGAAGAGGCTGTTTTAAGTGCTAAAGAATTAGTAGAAAAGGGTATGAGCATTAACGAAGCTTCAAAAACTGTTGCTTCAGAAACTGGATTTAAGAAAAGCGAGATTTATAAATCACTTCTCTAAATTTTTGAAAGCACGAGCATATTGACGCTCAATTACCGAAATGGCTTCCCTTGAAACTGTGTCAACACAAACTGGAATTTTATCGTTCTTCTTTGGCTTGTTTGGTTCTTTCATAGTCATTGTTTCAAGAATTGAGTCAATAGTACCAGAAGAAAGAAACGAACCCATTTGCAAAGATGCACTTTCATTTGCTGGCATAATTCCAAGTGACACTGCACGAAGGTAAACCTTGTAAACAGTTAAAACATAAATAGCACGGCAGCGGTCGCCGTAAGCGTTACCAACTGTGCCCATTCGCTCAAAAATTGTAGCAGCAGCCCTTAAAATTGTGTTCATTTTAAGCTCGGAGTCTTGCGGAATATCAGTAAGGTCAAAGCCTGAGTCAGGCGAAATTCGAGTTTCGGAAAGTCCGAGTAAATAGTCAGAGCTAACGTCATAAAAAACTGATGCTTTACACAAAAAGTCAAGCCCACATTCACGAATCCCTTTTTCATAGTGTGAAAGAAGCGCCTGTGAAATTCCAAGTGCTTCAGCGGCTTCCTTTTGACTTAAATCTTTTTCTTTTCGTAAACTTACGAGCCTACCTGCAACTTTAGTGCTCATTAAATCACAACCTTTATACTAAAAGTATTAAAATTATAAAATAAATTTTACAATTTGTATATAGTTTTTGTAAATAAAAATTGGGAGAAAATTTATGCAGACATACCAAATCCATTTTATTAGACACGCCGTTACAAAAGGCAATTTAGAGGGCAAATACATTGGCCATACTGACGAGCCAATTTGCGAAGAGGGTATGAAACAGCTTGAAAGCACAATCAAAGACTTTGGCCCATACCCAGAGGTTGACGCGGTTTTTTCAAGCCCACTTAAAAGGTGTGTTGACACCGCAAAAAAGATTTACCCAGACAAAGAGCCAATTATAATGGACGATTTAATCGAATATGACTTCGGCGAATTTGAAAATAAAACGGCAGAAGAACTTAAAGATGACCCAGATTTTCCCGAGTGGCTCGCTGGCACTAACCCTAACAAAGCCGCACCATTTGGCGATAGCCAAGTAAGATTCAGCTTTAGAGTTTGCAACTGCTTTGAAAAAATAGTTGATGGTATTTTACAGTCAGGTGCTAAAAATGTTGCGGTTGTAACTCACGGCGGTGTTATAATGTCAATTATGCAGACTTATGCACTCCCTGAAGCACCAATGCACGAGTGGTTAACACCAAACTGTTGTGGCTATACTGTTCGTATTGACCCATCAATTTGGATGCGTGGAATGAAAGTTGAAGCAATTTCTGAATGCCCAGCACCAAAAGAAGATTTTAAGCACGAGCTTTGGGACGTTTATGACCCAGATAATGACGAATATGATGTTGCTTATTGGGAAAATGACGACAATTTCCCTGACGAAGCAAATTAAGGAGGATAAATTATGCAAATGACTTTTCGTTGGTTCGGCTCCGAGAAGGACACCGTAACCTTAGAGCAAATCAAGCAAATTCCAAATGTAGTTGGCGTTGTTCCTGCTCTTCACTATTTACCAGCTGGCGAAGCTTGGAGTGAAGATGATGTTTTCAAAATGAAAAAGGAAATTGAAGACGCTGGCCTTACAATGGAGTGCATTGAAAGTGTCAATGTTCACGAAGATATTAAAATTGGTCTTCCGAGCAGAGAAAAATATATCGAAAATTATAAAACAAGCATTAGAAACCTCGCTAAAGCAGGGGTAAAATGTATTTGCTACAACTTTATGCCAGTATTTGACTGGACAAGAACTGACCTTGCGATGAATATGGGCGATGGTGCAACTTGTCTTTCTTATGATGGTGCTCAAATTGAAGGTAAATCTCCTGAAGATATGTTCAAAGAGATTGACGACAACTCAAATGGCTACGCTATGCCGGGCTGGGAAACTGAAAGAATGCCTGAAATTAAGGAACTCTTTGAGAAATATAAAAATGTAACAGCAGATGACCTTTGGAATAACCTTAAATATTTCCTTGAAGCAATTATGCCAGTTTGTGAAGAGTGCGATGTCAAAATGGCTATCCACCCAGACGACCCACCATGGGATATTTTCGGACTTCCAAGAATTATTAAAGATAGAGATAGCCTTAAAAAGCTTCTCGAGATGGTTCCATCAAAGTACAATGGTCTTACATTCTGCACAGGTTCACTTGGGGCTAGTTCAAAAAATGACTTGCCAGCAATGATTCGTGAATTTGGCGACAGAATTTACTTCGCACATCTTCGTAATGTTAAAGTTATTGATAACCACTTTAACGAAACAGCACACGAAAGTAACACTGGCTCACTTGATATGTACGAAATAGTAAAAGCACTTCAAGAGGTTGGCTTTGACGGATACATTCGCCCTGACCACGGCAGAATGATTTGGGGCGAAGTTGCTCGCCCTGGCTATGGTCTTTACGACAGAGCTTTAGGTGTTGCTTACATTAACGGACTTTGGGAAGCAGTTAAAAAGAATGGGGAGAGAAAATAATATGGTACACGAAAATCTTAAAGGTAGAGTAGCAGTAGTAACTGGCGGTGGCGGAGTCCTTTGTGCTGGTTTTGCTAAAACACTTGCAAAGCAGGGCGTTAAAGTTGCAGTACTCGACTTAAATGAAGAAGCAGCTAAAAAGGTTGCAGAAGAAATAAATGCTGACGGCGGTACTGCTATTGCAGTTGGCTGTAATGTTCTTGAAACCGAGAGTATGCAAAAAGCTCGTGAGATTATCAATAAAGAGCTTGGCACTTGCGATATTCTCTTAAATGGTGCTGGCGGTAACAATCCAAAAGGCACAACTACAAAAGAAACACTCGAAAAAATTGACCTTATTGAAAAAGACGAAAGCATTAAAACTTTCTTTGATTTAGACCCACAGGGTATTTCATTTGTGTTTAACCTTAATTTCCTTGGTACACTTATTCCAACTCAGGTTTTCGCACCTGATATGGCAAATAAAGAGAATGCGTGTATCGTTATGATTACATCAATGAACGCATATAGACCACTTACAAAAATTCCTGCTTACTCAGCGGCTAAAGCAGCTGTTAAAAACTTTACGGAGTTTATGGCTGTTCACTTTGCTGAAGTTGGTATTCGTGTAAATGCTATTGCACCAGGATTTTTCTCAACTAACCAAAATAAAACACTTCTTTGGAATGAAGACGGCACTCCAACTCCAAGAACTGGTAAAATTCTTGCCGCAACTCCAATGAAGCGTTTTGGCGAACCTGAAGAGCTTTCAGGCGCACTTTTATTCCTTTGTGATGAAAGCTACTCAGGCTTCATTACCGGCACAAGTATTTGTGTTGACGGTGGCTTCTCTGCTTATTCGGGGGTATAATATGAAAGAGTTAATACTCGCGGCTATTCTTTTTGTAGTTGGCATTATTATTGCAATTGTAGCTGCTTTCAAATATTCAAAAGCAAAAAAGCAAGAGGGCGATGACCTTGAAATTAAACCACATGCAATTCGTTTTGGTGTTGTATTTTTGCTTTTCATAATCGCACAAATTCTTATAATAATTTCTAAACAATAATTTTGGAGGCAAAACAAATGGACCTTAAATTAAGAGATAAAAATGAATGTACATTTGATATGATTTCACTTGGTGAAATTATGCTTCGTCTTGACCCAGGCGACGGCAGAATTAAAACTGCTCGCTCATTTAGAGCTTGGGAAGGTGGCGGCGAATACAATGTAGCTCGTGGACTTCGCCGTTGCTTCGGCCTTAAAACTGCCGCTGTTACTGCTCTTGCTGATAATGAAGTTGGCAGACTTGTTGAAGATTTTATGCTTCAGGGCGGTGTTGACACAAGCCTTATTAAATGGGTAAAATATGACGGTATCGGCAGAAATGTTAGAAATGGTCTTAACTTTACTGAGCGTGGCTATGGCATTCGTGGTGCAGTTGGCGTTTCTGATCGTGGTAACACAGCAGTTTCACAGCTTAAAGCAGGCGACATTGACTGGGATTACATTTTTGGCACACTTGGTGTTCGTTGGCTTCACACTGGCGGAATTTTTGCCGCACTTTCAGAAACAACATCTGAAGTTGTAATTGAAGCTGTTAAGGCTGCTAAAAAATATGGCACAATCGTATCTTACGACCTTAACTACCGCCCATCACTTTGGAATGACATTGGTGGCAAAGCAAAGGCACAAGAAGTTAATAAGGAAATTGCAAAGTACATTGATGTTATGATTGGTAACGAGGAAGATTTTACAGCTTGCCTTGGTTTTGAAATTGAGGGTAATGACGAAAATCTTAAATCACTCAACATTGAGGGTTACTACAAAATGCTTGGCGAAGTTTGCAAGGCTTACCCTAACTTTAAGGTTATTGCAACAACACTTCGTACAGTAAAAACAGCAACAGTTAACGACTGGTCTGCAATTTGCTATGCTGACGGCAAGGTTTATAACGGACTTTCACTCCCTGGTCTTGAAATTTACGACCGAGTTGGTGGTGGAGATTCATTCGCTTCAGGTCTTGTTTATGGTCTTATGACAACTGGCGACCCACAGACAGCTGTTAATTATGGTGTAGCACACGGTGCACTCGCAATGACAACACCAGGCGACACTTCAATGGCTTCACTTAAGGAAGTAGAGAAGATCGTCAGCGGTGCAGGCGCTCGAGTAGATAGATAAGTTTTTTTTCCGTAATACTTCATTCTATCAATAAAAACAAATCACTATCATTAAGGAGATATAAAAATGGATAAGGAAAAAATTATTACCAGAATTCAAGACTGCGGTATTGTAGCAGTTGTTCGTGCTGAGTCAGTTGACAAGGCAATTCGCATTACAGATGCTTGCATCGAGGGTGGCGTTGCTGCTATCGAGCTTACATTTAGAGTTCCACACGCTGACAAGGTTATTGAAGAGCTTGCAAAGCGTTACACACCTGAAGAAATTATTCTCGGTGCTGGCACTGTTCTTGATGCAACTACTGCTCGTATTGCTATGCTTTCAGGTGCTGAATACATTGTT
>JAZUGZ010000007.1:0-10067 GCA_045641425.1 Candidatus Fimenecus sp. | reverse complement strand
TGTCAACAGTCATAAACATTACAACTGGGCGTGAATTTTTATACATAAGTCTAAACTCTTTAAGCTCTGTGTCCTCAACAAAGTAAAGAGATGAAAGTGACTCTTTTTTATATTTGGTTATAGTGTGAAAAGCAGTATAGCTCTTGCCATTATATTCACATTCAAAAGAATCAAGCTCTAAAATTTCATTTGAACCAAGCCCATTTGTGAACTGCAAAAGGCTGTCAGTTTGTGGGTTGGTATTTTCAACTACTTTTTTCTTAAAAGCAGAGTTACACCAAAGAATTTTATTTTCATTATTAAATATAAGCGTTGGAATTGGGAACTTTTCAAGGCTACCTTCATCGGTTGAAATTGACTTTTCACAAGCGTTAATTTGTGCTAAAAGCCTTTTGAATTGAAGATTTTTAACAATCAATGCAATTACACAAAGTACAATTATTAAAACAGTTTCGCCAAGAGCTACCCTAAAATCATAAAAATAAGTCAAGGCACAAAGAACAACTGAAATCGCAATTGCCAAAGCCGTTACAGGATAAACCGATAACAGTTCTTTTAGACTTGATTTATTTGTTCTTTCAGTCTTTTTCATACATTTTAACCTTTATTTTATACCGAAGTAATAACAGGAAGCACCATTGGATTACGCTTTGTTCTGTTATAAAGAAGTTTTGAAATATCATCACGCATACGATTACGAACGTGTGCCCAATCAGTGTAACCATCGTGAACACATTCATCAATAACGATTTGTGCAACAAGCTTTGCTTCGTCGATTAGTGTTTCAGCATCTTTTACATAAACAAATCCTCTTGAAATTACATCAGGACCAGCAATTAACATACCTGTTTCTTTTTCAATTACAGCACTAATAATCATAAGTCCGTCTTCTGCAAGTCGCTTACGCTCACGAATAACAGCATTACCAACATCGCCAACGCCATAGCCATCAACAAAGACCTTACCTGCTGGCACATCAGGAGCTGAAGACATTTTTCGCTTTGTAAGCTCAACCTGTTTGCCATTATCTGCAATAAATATATTTTTTGAGTCAATGCCCATACTCTCGGCAAGTGAAGCGTGCTTTCTAAGGTGTTTTTGCTCGCCGTGAACTGGAATAAAGAACTTTGGCTTTGCAAGGCTCATTATAAGTTTTAACTCTTCTTGGCAAGCGTGACCTGAAACGTGAACATCATACATACGCTCATAAACGACTTCGGCACCACGTTTCAAAAGCTCATCAACAACCTTACCAACAGTTTTTTCGTTGCCTGGAATTGGTGTTGCAGAAATAATTACATAGTCGCCACTACCAATTTCAACACGACGATGCTCTGAAAATGCCATTCTATAAAGAGCTGACATTGGCTCGCCCTGACTACCAGTTGTAATGATAACAAGTTTATCATTTGGTATGCGTGAAATTTGGTCGATACCAATCAATATTCCTTCTGGCACAGTAAGGTAACCAAGCTCAGAAGCTGTTTCAACAACATTTTCAAGGCTACGGCCAGAAAGTGCTACTCTTCTGCCGACTGACTGAGCAACATCAATAATCTGCTGTACTCTGTGAATATTTGAAGCAAAGGTTGCAACAATAAGCCTTTTGCCGTCTGCCTTTTGGAATAAACGTTCAAAAGATTCGCCAACTGTTCTTTCACTTGGTGTGAAGCCTGGTCTTTGAGCGTTTGTTGAATCTGAAAGAAGACAAAGAACACCCTTTTCGCCAAGTCTTGCAATTCTTGAAAGGTCAATAACCTCGCCATCAATTGGTGTGGTGTCAATCTTAAAGTCACCCGTCTGCAAAATAAGACCAGCCGGAGTGCTAATAGCTAAAGCTAAAGCATCTGGAATTGAGTGATTAACGTGAATTGCCTCAATTTCAAAACAACCAAGTGCAATTTTATCCTTAGGCTTAATTTCGTGAAGTTTAACTTTGTCAAGAATTTTATGCTCAACAAGCTTATTTTTAATAAGACCAATTGTAAGCTTTGTACCATAAACTGGAATATTATATTCTTTCAAAAGATACGGAAGTCCGCCAATGTGGTCCTCGTGACCGTGAGTAATAAAAATACCTTTAATTTTATCTTGATTTTTCTCAACATAAGTAAAATCAGGAATAACCGAGTCAACACCAAGCATTTCAGGCTCTGGGAATGAAAGACCACAGTCAACTAAAATCATATCCCCTTCGCATTCGTAAAGAGTCATGTTTTTACCAACTTCATTAAGACCGCCAAGGAATGCAATTTTAACACTTTTTTCAGAAATCTTTTTTTCTTTTTTCTGCTTCTTTTTATCAGTGTTCAATTTTTCAATTTGCTTTTGACTTGCCTTTTTGTCATGCTTTTGTGACTTTTTAATGTTTGATTTTTTCTTCTGTTTACTGTCTGCTACACGTTTTTTACTGTTTTTTGATGACTTCGCACCGGGTGTGCGTTTTTCGGCTTTTTGATTTTTATTTTCAGCCATATTTTCCTCCATTTAATTTCGATTGTTAGTTATTCAAATAAATATATGTAGATTTTCCCATAGTAATACAATTTTACAGTCTTATATAATACTCCAAATCCCATTTATTGTCAAGAAACAGAGTGTGGAATAAAATAAATTTATATTGAAATAAAATTACTATCATGTTAAAATTGTTTAGAACATATATAAATATTTTTGATAACTTAAAAACACTTTATTCAGGAGTTTTAATATGCCACTTACTAAAGTTGAAATGTTTACAGATGGTGCCTGCTCTGGCAACCCTGGCCCTGGCGGATGGGGCACAATTCTTCGCTCAAAAGGAATTGAAAAGGAAATGTCAGGTGGCGAAGCAAACACCACAAACAACCGAATGGAGCTTTTAGCTGTTATTAACGGGCTTTCAGCACTTAACAGAAAGTGCGAAATAACAATTTACACAGATTCACAGTATGTTGTTAACGGAATTACAAAGGGTTGGGCTAAGTCTTGGAAAGAAAATGGTTGGAGAAAAAAAGACAAAAAGCCAGCACTAAACGCTGACCTTTGGGATATGCTTTTGAATCTTCTTTCAGAGCATGAATATTCATTTGTTTGGCTAAAGGGTCATGACGGTCATCCTGAAAATGAACGTTGTGACAAAATGGCGGTTGCCGAATCACAAAAATTTTCAAAGTAAATCAATTTTACCTTGTTTTTCAGTTGATTATTTTATTATAGTATGATATTATAAATAAGTATATTAAAATTGGGATGTGATAAACCGTGGAAGAAATTAAAACCACAGTTGCCGAAGAGCTTGACGAACAAGCTGTTGAGGAAGAGCTTAAGGCTCTTGCAACCTCTGACAGAAAATATATTCGTCCTCGTGAGATTGTTGCTTTCCTTCTCACCTCTTTCGGTCAAAAAAACTTAAGTCAATACGTTAATGCATTCCGTCAGTTCTTTATTATCAGCTTCCTTGGTATGTCTGGTAGCACTTACGGTATCATTATGTTCATTGAGTCTATTTACGACGCTGTTGACGACTCTATTTCTGGTCTTATTATTGACCGTACAAGAACTCGTTGGGGCAGACTTCGCCCTTGGCTCGTAGTTCCGACTCCATTTTGGGCAATTGCAAACATTATGCTATTTACTGCTCCTGCTTTCCTTGTATATGAGTGGCAGAAAATTGTTTGGGTTGTATTTGCTATCTTTGTTTATAACCTTGGTATGTCATACTTTGGCGCTTGGGGTATTATGCTTTACAACATTACTCCAAACACTGACGAGCGCGACAGCCTTATTGCCACATCAAAGTTTATGGAGCTTTTCGGAACTTGGCTTCCGTCAATTGCTACCGTTTTAGTTGCAGTACTTCCAAAGGCTACTCACAACAAAGTCGGCATGCAGGACGTTTACACTTGGTTCGCTATTTTCCTTGCAGTTATTGCAGCAGTTACTGCATTCTATGGCTTCAAGAATATGCGTGAACGTGTTCCGCTTGCTTCGCGTGAACAAATGCAAGAGGTTGGCGTTATTGAATCATTTAAGAACGTATTTAAGAACAGACCAATGTTTGTGCTTGTTCTTTCAGGCTTCTTCAACGGATTTAAGTCAGTTGGTGTTGCAAGTGAAACATTCTACTGGATGCACAACTCGAAGAACCTTCTTCATCAAACAATTTCAGGACTTTTCACTGGTATCCCTGCTTACATTATGACACCACTTGCTCCTAAACTTATTCGTAAATTTGGTGCAAGAAATGTTTGCGTAGGTTCTGGTATTTTTGCTGGTCTTGCTTATCTTGGCACATTTCTTATTGGTTTAATGGGTAATGGTGGTAAAGGCTTCCTTGTTGACTGGAGCGGTTGTAACGCAGTTATCAACATGGCAGTTATTGCACTTTGTCTTACAATTTGTGGTCTTCCAAACTCACTTATGAACGTTGCAGGTGCTGTTCTTCAGGGCGACGTTTACGACTACAGTGAATGGAAAACAGGTGTTCGCAACGAAGCACTTGTTCAAACAGTTCAGAACTATTTTGGTAAAGCTTCAAACTCTGTTATTCAGCTCCTTTCTGGTGTTGTTATTACAGCAGTTGGTTATGTTGCTCGTAAAGACGAATTTGGCAATATTATTCCTGAATCTAACCACAAAGTTCTTCTTGGTTTCTGGGCAGTCTTCTGCCTACTCCCTGCTATTGCAAGATTCCTTTATGGTATTACTCTTATGTTCTTTAACGTTAATGGTAAAGTTAAGGAACAGATGCTTGCAGAGCTTGAGGTTATTCGTAAAGAAAAGATTGAAAAGATGGAAGCACAGGAAGCTGAACTTCTTCAAGAAGAAGGAATTACAGGCGAAAGTGCTGAAGAATAACAATTACATAAACGAAAAGCTCCGTCAAACGACGGAGCTTTTTTGTTGCCCTAAAAGACATGAAAAAAGCCGACTTTAAGTCGGCTTTAATTTTAATTATTCGTTATTATCAGTAGTGTTTGTATTATTAAATCTATCAGCAAGGTTTTCAGTTTTAGCTTCTTTTTTCTCTGCTATCTTATGCTGAATTGCATTTTCTGCAGCATTAAAGCCTTTATCAACAGCTTTGCCAACAACCTTCTTAATTACAAAAATGCCTACAACTAATAAAACAATAATAAGTGAAGCAACAAATTCGCTACCCATTTTCTTTTCTCCTTTATTCTATATTAATTTTATTAAGCTTTGTAGTAACAACTGTATTTGGGTCTAACCTTAAGAACATTTTTTCAATAGCAGTTAAAAGCCAATTCATTTGATTGCTATTATTTGGAGTGCCATATTTTTGATTTTTCCATTTAAGAAAGTTAAATTCATAATCTGTGCCATTTTCAGACTGGACAGGCTTTAATGAAGCCTTCCAATCATAGCCCTGAAAAACATAAATGCCACTGTCACTTTTGCCATGGTTTATATGCATTTCAGGTGTAATTATGCTTTTAATCTCATCATCAAGATTTACGCCTTCTGGAATGTTAAGAGAAAATGTTTCACGCATTTTGTGAAACTGTAAATCTCTTTTAATTATTTTACCATCTGCCATAAGCTGCTTAGTCTTTTTAGCTTGAACTAAGCCGATATAAACACCAATTGCAAAAGCACTAACAATTATAATAAACGCTAATGGTGGCATTTTTCATTCCTCCTTAATTAGTCAAGGCTCTTCATTGTTGGGAAGAGAAGAACGTCACGAATTGCAGGAGAGTTAGTAAGAAGCATTACAAGTCTGTCAATACCGTAACCGATACCGCCTGTTGGTGGCATACCGATTTCAAGAGCATTTAAGAAGTCTTCGTCTGTATGGTTAGCTTCTTCGTCACCTGCGTCTGCTGCTGCATCTTGAAGCTTAAAGCGTTCACGCTGGTCAATTGGGTCATTAAGCTCTGAATACGCATTGCACATTTCCCAACCATTGATGAAAAGTTCAAAACGCTCAACATAATCTGGCTTTTCAGGTTTTCTCTTTGTAAGTGGAGAAACATCAACTGGGTGGTCCATAATAAATGTTGGCTGAATAAGGTTTTCTTCACAGAATTCTTCGAAGAAAAGGTTAAGAATATCGCCCTTTGTGTGTCTGTCTTCAAATTCTACATGGTGCTCTTTAGCAACCTTTTTAGCTTCTTCAGTGTCTTTGATTGCATCAAAGTCAACGCCAGCATACTTTTTAACAGCATCAATCATTGTAAGGCGTTCAAAAGGCTTGCCAAGGTCGATTGTGTGTTCGCCATAAGTGATTTCAGTTGTGCCACAAACCTCTTGAGCTAAGTAACGGAACATACTTTCAGTTAAGTCCATCATACCATGGTAGTCAGTATAAGCTTGATAAAGCTCCATAAGAGTGAACTCTGGGTTATGTCTTGTGTCAACACCTTCATTACGGAAAACTCGACCAATTTCATAAACTCTTTCAAGACCGCCTACGATAAGTCTTTTAAGGTAAAGTTCAAGAGAAATACGAAGTTTAACATCTTCATTAAGTGCATTGTAATGTGTTTCAAATGGTCTTGCAGCAGCGCCACCAGCATTTGAAACGAGCATTGGAGTTTCAACCTCCATAAAGCCTTGTTCGTCAAGATAACGACGAATCGAAGAAATTACCTTACTACGCTTAATGAATGTTTCTTTTGACTCTTCATTCATAATAAGGTCAACATATCTTTGACGATATCTTGTGTCTGTATCAGTTAAGCCGTGGAACTTTTCAGGAAGAGTTTGAAGAGATTTAGAAAGAAGCTTCATCTCTTTAGCGTGAATTGAAATCTCGCCTGTTTTAGTTCTAAAAGCATAGCCCTTTACACCGAAAATGTCGCCAATATCGCTTTTCTTAAAGTCAGCGTATTCATCTTCGCCAATAGCATCCCTTGCAACATAAATCTGAATTTTGCCTTTAAGGTCAGAAATATTGCAAAAGCTTGCTTTACCCATAACACGCTTAAACATCATACGACCTGCAATTGAAACATCAATAGGACTTGCATCCATAATTGCACGGCGGTCGTTATAATCAGCGTTTATAATTTCACGAGCTGCTGCTTCGTCAAGGCCGTCAGTATTTGGTGCTTCTCTATCGCCTAAAAGCTCTTTTTCATGAGCAGTATAGAGTTCTTTAACGTCACTTGTATGATGAGTTTGGTCATACTTAGTAACCTGAAATGGGTCTTTATTAGCAGCCTGAAGATTCATAAGCTTGTCAACACGAATTTCTCTATATTCGTTAACTTCTGCTTTGTTTTGAGCAGCGTTTTTAATTTCTTCTGCCATTTTCATTCTCCTTATAAAAACGGGGCGACGAAGCGCCCCATTACACTTTATGCTTTATCATTTTGCAATATCAGTAATTTTGAACTGAAGCTGTCCTGAAGGAACGTCAATTAAAACCTTGTCGCCCTTTTTATGACCGATAAGTGCTTTACCAACTGGGGACTCATCAGAAATTTTACCATTTTTAGGGTCTGCCTGAGCAAAACCAACGATTGTGTATGTGTACTCTTTTTTCTTTTTGTCAACAAGAGTTACTGTTGAGCCGATGTGAATATTCTCGGTTCCAAGAGAATCAACATCAATGATTTTAGCGTGTTTAATAATATGCTCAACTTCGCTAATACGAGCTTCAAGCTTTGCCTGGTCGCTCATTGCTTCGTCATATTCTGAGTTTTCAGAAAGGTCGCCGAAGCTTCTTGCTACTTTAATTTTTTCAGCAGCTTCTTTTCTGCCTACGGTTTTTAATTGTTCAAGTTCTGCCTCAAGTTCTTTGAGAGCTTCGAGTGTAAGTAATGTTTCTGCCACGTTAAATGACTCCTTTCAAATTCCGTGAAAAAAGCACACGGTACCAAGGCGCATTTGCACCCATATACATTGTATTATAGTAAAAATTCGCCTTAATGTCAAGAAATTTTGTCACTTTCAATACTCTTTTTTTCGCCATTAATTATTACTGAGTTAAAGTGTGCTTTATCAAGCGAAAATGCACCACAAAGCTCATATAGTGCAGAAGCAAATTTGTATTTTTCAACTCCATTTGGAATTAGCTTCAAATAATAGTCTGGCAAAGAGAAATCATTTTTGTCAAATTCAATTTTACTATTATTTTGAACTACATCTTTAGAAATTAGTTTTAATGTATTTTCAGCCATTTTTTCATAAAGCAGATTGCCGTTAAACTCCCCTATTCCATACATTTTTGGAACATCAACACCATTTTCAACCACTAATTTTTCAGCACAACGACCGACTTCAAGCAGAACTTTTTGGTAATCTACACCTTTTTTGCCGACAGTTGCTGTTAAGTGAAAAAACGGAGCCGCTTTTAATACAGGCACTGTTACAAGCTCATATTTATCTTTTCTTAAAAACCCCAAAGTACGCTCAAACAAACCATCTCTTCTACATTTTACAGTTAATACACAAAACAAAAAAATCCCCCCTGCATAATATATGCAGAAGGGAATTTAAGTTTACATATTATGAATTAGTCATAAGGTCAAATGCTTTTTGATATTGTGCATCATCAGTAAGTGCTAACATTTGAAGTCTATTGTTTTGCTCTGCTGTGAGCTTAACCTCATAATCACACTTAATGCCTACACCATCAAAGCTTTTGCTCTTATATGGCAAAATTTTTGCAACAGTAAGCTTTACAGCACCACCATCTGAAAGCTCAAATATTTTTTGCATTGAGCCGTTACCCGCTGTGGTTGTACCAATAAGACTTGCAACGCCAAAATCCTTAAGGTCACAAGCAAAAATTTCAGATGCACCTGAAGTATTACCATTAACAAGAACACACATAGCAATTGAAATGCTATCCGAGTCAGATGTAAATGTTTCAACTGTTTCGCCTTTATTATTAACAGCCGTAGCCAAAGCACCTGTACCTTCAGTTGCAACTGGAACAATTAAATCAAGGCATTCACAAGCACACGGCACAAGACCTTCAGTATTATTTCTAACATCAAAAATAATTGCCGTAGCTGATTTTTCAGTCATATATTTTAATGCTTTTTGAAGCTCGGAAGCAGTGTCGCTATAAAAGGCGGTAATTTTGATATATCCCACTGAGCCTTGCAAGCTGTAATAAACAGTTTGAACGGCAAATCCCCTTGCAACTGAAACAGTTTTTGAATCTTTTTTGTGAGTGAATGTTACCTTAACTTCAGTAAGCTTTTCACCCTCAAGCTGTTTAATTAGTGAGTCCGCATTTTTGGTTGTGACTTTTGTTCCGTCAACCTCTGTGATTAAATCGCCTTTTGAAATGCCTTGAAGAGCTGCCGGAGAGCCATTTGAAACCTCGGCAACATAAATGCCGTTGTTAGCTTCATCGTAAACAGCAAGAATACCAATTCCACCTGTTTCGCCATTTTGAAGTGATTTATATTCAGCATATTCTTGTGCATTCATATAAGTGCTATAACGGTCGCCAAGGCCATTGGTATAGCCTTTTGAAATCATTGAGTTCAAAAGGTTTTCATTGACTTCGCCGTAAAAGTTTTCACGAATAACGTCGTCAATTTCAGAAAGGCTTGAGTACATACCAGACCTATCGGAAACATCTTTTATCAAATTGTTGTAAGTGTGCATTGAAACTGTCATTGTAATTGTAACAGCTAATGCCACCGAAATAAAAACAAGTGAGAGTGCAAACCCTAACGATATTTTTTTATTCAAAACAATTCATTCCCTTACGACAGAATATTATCCCATTGGTGAAACATAGCCACCGCTTGCATTTTTAAGGTAATTTTCAGGAGTAACCTGTGAACCATTAACACGAATTTCAAAGTGAAGGTGTGGACCTGTTACATAGCCAGTATCGCCAACGTAGCCTATAACCTGACCCTGCTTAACAGCTGAGCCACTTGACACTATCATTGAACTACAATGTCCATAATAGGTTACCAAGCCGTTACCGTGGTCAATAAGGATATAATTGCCGTTATATGTATTAAACGCTGCTTTTAAGACTTTACCGTCTGCAACTGAATAAATACTTCTACCCATACTTGAACCAGAAGCTGAACCAATGTCAATGGCAACGTTATGGTTACCACGTTTTGCGTGATTCCAAGAGT
>JAZUGZ010000006.1:0-3150 GCA_045641425.1 Candidatus Fimenecus sp. | reverse complement strand
ACTTGTTTGGTTTCGGTATTATAAACTATACCTGCATCAATAGCACAGTCATAAAGAAGGTCTGCTTTATAAGCACTTGTAATTGAGTCCTTATTCTTCTCAAACTTTGTGCAAGCCAAATGAACGGCAGACTGAATCTCCCAGCGTCTTTCAGCAATATTAAATATTCTTGTAAAGCTTAAAAGAAGCTGACCTGCTAATGAAATTATAAAGCCAACTAATGTTACAGCAATAATTAGCTCCATAAATGATATACCTTTTTTGTTTTTAAGCAAGATTTTGAACATAAAATTCACCCTTGAAAAAACTATACTCTCGGGCTGAGTTGCCCCAGCCCATTAAAATTTAATTACATATCGTCACGGCAAGCAACTGAGTTGATACCACCAACTTTGTTTGCAGCTAATGCCTTATACTTGCCACTACCATTTGTTGTGTAGAACTGAACATTCTCACTCCAACGGCCCTCAGCTGGGTTACCAATACCATTACTTGCATCACATGCTGCAAGTGGGTCTGTTGCCCAACAAACTACAGCCTTTTCGCCTGTATCCCATTCGCCGTTTTGGTTAGAATCCTCATAACCTGTTGCATACCAAACACCGTTAAGACAGTTAATCTGAACAATGTTGTAGTAAGGACTATTAGAAATCTTAACTGCCTTCCAAAGATAAGTTGCATTATCTTCAGCAGCTTTACCTGTTCCCTTTAAGTCAGCCCAATATCTAACATTTACCCATGAACCGCCTTGACCATTACCAGAATAAGCACGAATGTCTGTTGAACCGCCATAGTAGGTGCTATTTGGGTTACTAATTGTTTTATTACCGCAATAAAGGGCAGGCGAAATTGTTTGACCACGAAGGTTAGCTTTGCCAGTTGCTTGGTTACCAACTGCTACCCAATAGTCGTTAGCGTATTCAATATCGTTAATTGATGAAAGAGTTGAAATAAAGCCGTAGCCCTGCTCATAGAATTTATTTTCCTGTGTACTCTTGTCAAAGAATGTACGGAATACTGAGTTAATTGTCTTACTACCTACATTATATGGATAAGTAGCAGGAGCTGGGTTTTTAACTGTATGGTCAGTACCACTTGTGTTACCCTCTTGAGTGTGAGCACCAATTGAGCTCTTCCAAGAGAATGCGTTTGACATAAATGTCTTACCCTCAACATTATCAATCCACTGATATGACTGGAATTCAGCTTCAACACTCTTGTCATTATATTTTGAAGAGTTTGTATCAAAGTCAGAAGCATTAAGCTGTACCCACCATGAAAGAACAGTACCATTGTCAGTACCCCACATAGCTTCTGGGTAGTTATCCCAAGTTGTGCCCCAAGCTATGCAAGTAACTTTAGTGTCAATCATTGGATGGCAACGAATGTAGTTGTAGTTGTCACTTCTTGTAGCTGAGTGGTTGTTGTAATCTGGTGTACCACCATCTGATGAACGGTAGATAATATGGCGGTTATTCTGCCAATATTTAGCACCATACATATTACCGATATGAGCACCGATACCAATACCGAGGAAGTTGTACTCGTCGGCTGTTGCATCAGAGTTAGGACCATTAGGGTTGTTATAACCTTCGTCAAGCTTTGAGTTAAGGTAATAGAACTGGTGGAAGTAGTTTGACTCTGCTGCAAGCTTGTAGCCGTCTTTATCTACTGCCTGATATTCGCCAGTAGAGTTACCGTATGCTTCCTGAGTTTTAATGTTTGCAGTACCAGCACGAAGGTAAACAATACCGATTGGCATAATGTTATTAACAAAAGCTGCGTAGTCCTTAGAAACACCGCCGCGCTCTGAGAATGTAATTGAACCACCCTGTGCATAACCACCGGCAAGTGAAACGTTTATGTCTTGTTCGCCAGCAACTGGAATTTTTGTACTTGCAATGTCAAGAATTGTAACTGTTTCACGACGGTTAGCATAGTAGTATGAGAACTGGTTAGAACCAACCTTGTTATCAAGCATATATGCCTTACTATCAATTGATGGGTTCGCAGCTATATGCAATGCGAATGGATGTGAATAGTAAGAACATGTAATATCAATAACATCGCCACCGGTTAAGTATTCCTGACGAGCTATTTGGTTACCATCACCCCAAATGCTATAAAGTGCTGTTTCGTTAAACGCCGCACTAACTGGCAACTTAAAGAGACCTGAAATCTTAGAAGCATCAGTATGTGCATCAAAGAATTTACCAGTAACAGCATACTTAACATTGGTGTATGGCCAATAGTACATATAGTCAAACCAGTATTTCTTTGTGAACCATTCGGTAGCATCCTTAGTACCCTGCCAAATAAGCTGTGGGTCGCCTAAAGTAGCACTTGAACCGCTTGTAAAGTAAGGTGTAACACCGAATGTACCTCTCCAAAGTTTAAGCTTTTCAATAGAAGAGTTAAGAAGTGTACTACTATATCTGCTCATAGGAGAGTTAATTGTTTTTGCATTGCTTGAGCTATATGGCTCTTTAGCAACAATAAGTTCTGCGTTTTTATCAGCATTATAGAATGATGTTGCTGATTGGTCAGATGGTTTAAGAGACCAAACATCATAAGCTGATGGAATATAACCACAATAAAGAGTATAAGTTGATGTTGGATAATACTTAAGGTTTTCTGCAATTACTGCACCACCGTCTGAAACGTCATAGTTACCGTATGATGTTGAACGAGCATACGGAACTGTGTCGCCAGTTGTACTGCTACCATTAAGAACGATAGCACCAACTGATGTAAGAGTAATTGGATATGATGCTGTATTAACAGCAGATTTATCTACACCGTTGATTGTGTAGTAAGAGTCCGCATCTGGGCGCATCCAGCCTAAATCCTGGAAGTTCCATTCATTATACCAACCAGTACCACGAATCTTTTTACCGGCAACATTTGTTTTGCCAAATACATCATTCTTAACAGATTCAAAAGACTTATTGCCAAAGTTGTCAATAGTAAGACCGTTAGTATATGCATTAGCAGTTGAACCTTCGTCCATATACCAGTAAAGGATTTTACCATCTGATGCATAGAAATATGCATTTGGACTATCCGCCGCTGTAACAGTCCACATATTAGCAGTGTATGCTACCGCGTTACCATCACGTGGCTTTTTACTTGTAGAACCATCAGTACCGT
>JAZUGZ010000005.1:0-5321 GCA_045641425.1 Candidatus Fimenecus sp. | reverse complement strand
AGTGCTGCTTCTTCGCCACCGGCACCACCACGAATTTCAACAATAACGTTTTTGTCGTCATTAGGATCTCTTGGAAGAAGCAAAATTTTAAGCTCTTCAGTAGCAGTTTCAATGTCAATTTTAGCTTGTTCATATTCTTCTTGAACTAAGTCCTTAAAATCTTTATCAAGCCCGCCAGCCTCTAAAAGCTCTTTGCTTTCATTTAATGTTTCGGCTATTTTTTTGTACTCTCTGTATTTTTCAACAACTGGAGTGAGTGAGCGAAGCTCTTTCATAAGACGAGTGTAATTTTCTTGATCGTTCACTGTTTCTGGTAAACAGAGCTGTTCATTAATTTTGTCAAATCTTTCTTCAATACCGGAAAGCTTATCAAGCATTTATTTCTTCTCCTTCGCGGAAAACTTTTTTAATATTTTTTTCAATTTTGTTGCGAGGTACCATTACCTCTCTGCCACATTTTTTACAATGAATACGAAAATCCATACCGACACGCAAAACAGTAAATTCATTGCAGCCGCAAGGGTGCGGTTTTTTCATAATTATTTCGTCATTAACATGAATATCCATTTTTATGCCTCCGTTCCCATATTCTTCCTTATTGTACCACAAATTATATGTAATATCAATATTATAATATATTACCCTGTACCTAATACTATTTTGATAAATTTTATCATATCTTTTACAAACTAAAAAAATAAAGGTGAGAGATATGAAAAAATATTACCCTGAAGGTGTGATTTACGACACTAAACAAAACAAACGAAATATTGCTTCAATGCAAAATTTGCGTGAGAGCTTTTTTGAAGGCAAAATTTTAGAAGCAAAGGCCACACTTTGTGACGGCGAACATAATTTACATGTGGATTTGGGCGAAATAGAGGGGATTATTCCAAGAACTGAATGTGCTGTAGGTATTTTAGAAGGCACTACAAGAGATATTGCAATAGTTTCTCGTGTCAATAAACCAGTATCGTTCAAAGTTACAGACTTTGTTGATGATGAATTTGGTAAGCATATTGCAATTCTTTCAAGAAGGGTAGTTCAAGAAGAATGCATTGAAAACTATCTTTCAAAATTAACTCCTGGCGACATAATTTCGGCAAGAGTAACACATAATGAAAGCTTTGGTTCATTTTGTGACATTGGTTCAGGCATTTCTGCACTTTTACCAATCGATAGCATTTCAGTTTCAAGAATACCAAGCCCCGAAACACGATTTCACGTTAATACGCTAATTAAAGCGGTTGTAAAGTCAATTGATGAAAACGGCAGAGTTACACTTTCACTTAAAGAGCTTTTAGGCACGTGGGAGGAGAACGCAGAAAAATTTAGACCTGGTCAAACAGTCGGAGGTGTTGTTCGTTCGGTTGAAAAATATGGCGTTTTTGTTGAGCTTGCGCCCAACCTTGCAGGCCTTGCAGAGTACTCTGAAAATGTAAGAGTTGGCGACGCCGCCAGTGTTTACATAAAAAGTGTTAACCCTGAAAAAATGAAAATAAAGCTTGCAATTGTTGACACATTTCCACCTGAAATTCGACGTGCCGAGCTTAAGTATTATTTTGACGGCGAGCATATTGATTATTGGAGATATTCGCCAATGCTATCGGAAAAAGTAATAGAAAGTAGCTTTTGATTTTGTGAAAAGCATACATTGATTTGCAAAATGTGTTATGATATAATAAATTGATTATATCCGTTTAGAAAGGATGTTTGATTATGAAAAGAAGTATAATTAGTGTCATTTTGTGTCTTACAATGCTTTTCTCATTGTTAGTCCCAGCACTTGCAGCAGGCAGCAATACATGTAAATGTGGTCACACTCCAGTTGTTTCTGTTGTTGGCTTTGGTCACGTTCCACTTGTAAATGGTAACGGAGTTCAAGTTTTTGCTCCTGAAACAGATGCAATTGTTAATGTTGTGCTTGGTGTTATTCCTGCACTTGGCAAGTTCCTTGCTGACAACGATGTGAATGCATTACTTGATACAGTTATTCCTGCAGCAAAAGAACTTTTTGACCCAATTAAGTGTGACGAAAACGGCGATTCAGTTGACCCAACTGTTGATGTTTCTCGTTTCTTTAATGAAAGTGCGGATACATACGATTATTATATTCGTGCAGATGAGCAAGACCAACTTACAATGGCTATTGCAGACGAAATCGGTGGGGATCATACATTTATCTTTACTTATGATTGGCGTAGAAGCCCTATGGATATTGCTGATGAATTAAACGCTTATATTCAAAATGTTAAGGCGACAACTGGTCATTCAAAGGTTAGCATTGATGGTCAAAGTATGGGTACTTGTATGGTTCAAGCTTACCTTGCAAAATATGGCACAGCAGATATTCAAAATATTGCAATGCTTTCAGGCGCATTTACTGGACTTGAAATGGTAACAGAGCTTTTCTGTGGTAATTTAGAGGTTGATGCTGACGGACTTGTTGATATTATTGTTCAGGTAATCAATGGCGACCCTGATAATGAATTGGGCGCACTTATTAAATACACATCATTATTTGACAGAGTAATTGAAAAGGTTGCACCGCTTCTTGAAGAGGGCGAGTATAGAGATAGACTTTATAAGGAACTTCTTATTCCATACTTCGGTCTTTATGCTGGTATGTGGTCATTTGTTGATGCGAGCCGCTACGATGATGCGTTGGAGTATATGTTCTATAACGAAACTTTTGGTAGTGACGGTTCAACACCAGTATTTGCAAGTGAGTCATTTATTGAAAAAATTGGCGCATATCACACTGATGTTCAAGGCACTATGAAGGAGCGTTGCACTGGTTATTATAATGACTCTTCAAGAAACTTCTGCATAGTTTCAAACTATAATAAACAAATAGCACCTGTTACACCTGCAAGCAACTGGAATTCAGACCAAGTTATTGAAACAGTACATACAAGTGCTTATGCAACTGTTGCTTTCCGCGGTAAAACTCTTGGAGATGATTATACTCAAGCAATTGAAGATGGTCACAACCACGTTTCGCCTGATGTTGTAGTTGATGCTTCAACTTGTTGGCTTCCTGAGTGCACATGGTTTATTAAGAATATGGAGCATGTTAAATTTACACAAAATGGTAATGGCCCACTTTATGCTTGGCTTCTTAATGCTAAACAGCAATATACAATAGAGTCAAACCCACTTTATCCACAGTTCCTTTATTATAATCTTAATGCTGATTATTTAGCAGCATTTTTATATGAATATGGCGATGTTGATATGGATGGCGACATTGACCTTGTAGATGCAAGACTTGCACTTCGTCAATCACTTGGTCGAAGCGAGCTTGAAAAGGTAAATCTTACAAGAGCTGACAGCATTCAAATTGATGGTACAATTTCAAAGAAAGAAGTACAGAGCATTGCTGACACATTCGCTCTTTCGCTTACAGCTTAATTTTAAGGCCTTAGATTTTTTGAGAAATAACCCCCACAGTGTACTGCCGTATGTTGTGGGGCTTTTTATTATTGACAATGAAATTTTTAATGATATAATAATTTTGAACTAAATATTGTTTTTCGGTTTTCAAGAAATTGAAATTAAAAGGGAATTAGGTTAGAATCCTAAGCAACCGCCATTACCGTATTTGATGAATTGAGCACATTTGCCATTGGGAACACCTGAGAAGGCGTGTTCATACGCTTTTTAGCTTTATCTTAAGTCGGGAGACCTGCCGTAAAATGTTAATTCAACTCTTGGGCAAGTGGAAGAGTAGTGGGTTTATTTTACACTAATACTATACCCCTGCCCAAAAGCAGGGGATTTTTTTATGAAAAAAATAATTGCATTTTTGCTATGTGTTTCACTTTGCATTTGTTTTTCATCCTGTGCTAAACAAAATAATGTTGACGAAAGTAAAAATACAGAAGCTGTTTTAACAACTAAAGAAAGCTTTAATGAGCAACAGGTTAGCACAACAGAAAACTTTGAGCAAACAGCAACAACAAAAGAAAATACGGCTGAGAACGTAACAACTACATTAAGTGACAAAGTAGAAGAAAATAGTACTACTGTTAAATCAAGTAAAACAGCTTCTACAAAAGAGTCAACAACCAAAAATAATGTTACTTCAACAACCCAAAAATCAAATACAGAAAAAGCAACAACTGAAAAGGAATCAGTTAAGCCGTCATCAACGACTGCTCAACCACCAAAAGAGATTTCTTGTACAGTGAAAATTGAATGCACAAAAATACTTGAAAATAAAAATAAATTTACAGACGACATTTCGCTTGTACCATCTAACGGTGTAATTCTTTCAACAGTTACTGTAAAAGCCAAAGATGGTGCTACTGCTTATGATGTTATTAAAAAGGCTTGTTCACAAAATTCAATTACCTTAAACGAAAAGGATTCAATGTTTGGTAAATATATTGTTGGCTTTAATGGAATTGATGAAAAAGATTGCGGTAGTCAAAGTGGCTGGCTTTATAGCGTCAATGGTAAAATGCCAAGCGTTAGCGTTAGTAGCTACAAAGTAACAAATGGAGATAACATTGTGCTTTCATACACATGTTAGAAATATAAAAATTTAAGGAGAAAACAACATGAAAAAATTAGTATCAATCGTACTTGCACTTTGCCTTGTATTAACACTTACTGTTTCTGCATTTGCAAGTGAAATGCCAACTTCTGATAGCGTTTTAGAAGAGCTTGACAGCACAGTAGCATACCTTACAAATGGTGTTGAGAGCTATAATGTTGACTCAGCAGTTAACTATTATTACCTTGCTTGCATGAGCAATGTTGCTGACGACTATTTTGACGACTTCCTTCAGAGCGTTAAGACAAATATGGAAGAAAATGACGGCAAAATCGTTCCAAGCTTTGGCGAGAATATGGCAACATACGCTGCCGTAATGATGGTTTTAGACATTTTTGGCGAAGATGTATATGACTTTGAAGGTGTTGATCTTTCAGAGTTAATGGAAGCAACAGAAACATCAACAATTAGCAATCCATATTACTATGATGTTGTAATTGCAGCTGCATCACTTTTATGCACTGATGAATTTGCAATTTCAATTTGTGATGACTTTATTGCAAACTATTATACAATGGGACAGGGCATGAACTACTGGGGCTATGCTTGTGACAACACAGCAATGTTCATTTCTGCTATTGCAGGTAGCGGTTATGAAGATTATGCAGATGTTCTTGAAGATGCAATGGCAGTTTTAGAAACATATAAGGTTGATGGCGGTTACTGCTATAATCCAGATTATGGCACAGCAGCAAACACTGACTCAACAGCACTTGCATTAAAAGCTTTGTGTGCTTATGCTCTTTATGTAGGTACAGAC
>JAZUGZ010000004.1:0-3761 GCA_045641425.1 Candidatus Fimenecus sp. | reverse complement strand
ACCTGTTGTTTTGATTTATCATACCCATTCGTCTGAAAGCTATCAAATAATCGAAAATAATTTTTACTCGAATGAGCTTTTGTCAGACCCAGAAACGCTTGGAGTAATTAGAGCTGGCGAAGCATTAAAAAGTTCAATTGAAGCGAAAGGATATAAAGTAATTCACGATAAAACTATTTATGACACATCTTTTAGTGGTGCTTTTGAACGCTCAAGAAAAAATGTTAGTGATATTTTGAGAGATAACCCGTCAATTCAAATTGTAATAGACCTACATCGTGACTCAATTAGCCGTAAAGATGGCACTAAGGTTAAACCGGTAACAGAAATAGGTGGCAAAAAGGTAGCACAAATTCAAATTACAACAGGGTGCGAAGACGGTGCTGTTACAGGATTTAAGAATTGGGAAAAGAATTTAACTTTTGCCGTTCATTTACAAAACGCACTTTCTTCATCGTACCCCAAGCTTGTAAGGCCTTTGTTCTTTTGTGCAAGAAAATATAATATGGATTTGGTGCCATGTGCTGTAAATGTAGATATAGGTACAGATGCTAATACAATTAGAGAAGCGGTATATTCAGCAGAAATTTTAGGCGAGAGTATAGCAAAAATATTAAAGGAATGTGAAAATTAAATGACCGAAACTTATAAGATACTTAAATATTATTTGATTACTTCAATAATTGTGTCAGTGCTTACAATTGGTATGTGTGCTTTCTTTATGGCAAAAGCAAACACTGAATTTATGCTTTTTGGTTAAATCCTTGCAAACCTTATTTTGTTGGTGTATAATAAATACCGAAATCTTTAGAAAAGACAGGTAGATATTATGAATTTTACTGATATTGGTAATGGTCAAGTTGACCTTTTTGCGGTAATAAAACAATGTGAGGTTAAGGCTGCTAAAAATGGTAGTTCCTATCTTGATTTGGTTCTTTCCGACAAAGAAGGCGAAATCTTTGCAAAGATTTGGTCTTACACACCAAGCCCTACTTCGCCACTTGAAGCAGATATGCTCGTTAAAGTGCGTGGCAAGCTTCAAAAATATCGCGATAATGACCAACTTATTATTGATATGATTCGTCCTGCAACTCCTGAAGACGGTGTTTGTCTTGATGACTATGTTAAGTCAGCGGATTATAAAGGCGAAGATATGTTTGAGAACATAATTGAAATTGTTTCAAATTTTGCTGATGAAGACCTTAAAAATCTTGTCCTTTATTTACTTAACGAAAATCGTGAAAAGCTTGTTTGCTTCCCAGCAGCTTTTAGGCTTCATCATGCAATTCGTGGTGGACTTATGATGCACACTCTCTCAATAGTAAAGCTTTGCGAAGGTGTATGTAAAGTTTATCCGTTTGTTAATAGAGAGCTTTTAATTTCAGGTGCTGTTCTTCATGATATTGCAAAAACTATTGAATTTGAAATCAGCGGCACAGGCCTTGCATCTGGTTATACTAAAGAAGGTAATCTTATAGGCCACCTTGTTAAAGGTGCTATGATGATTGCAGAAGCAGCCGAAAAACTTGGCACTGATAAAGAAAAATCACTTCTTTTACAACACATGGTAATTTCTCATCATGGCGAGCCGGAGTTTGGTGCGGCGGTTAGACCACTTTTTCTTGAAGCGGTACTTTTGTCAGAACTTGATATGATGGATGCTAATGTTTACGAAATAATGGATGCAACTTCAAGTGTTGGGGTGGGCGAATTTACAAATAGACTTTGGGCGCTTAATGACCGCAAGTTCTATAAAGCAAATGATGAAGAATTAAAAGTTAATTTATTTTAATAATTTTTGCAAATAATAAACCCGAGGGAATTTTCTCTCGGGTTGTTTTTTATCCTTTTAAGTCTGCCCAGTTGTAATTTCTAAGTTCGCCTGACTCTAAAAGCTTTGGGTAATTCCATTGTCTTAATACTTCGTAAACACCAATAGCAACTGAGTTAGAAAGATTAAGACTTCTTGCATCGTCAATCATTGGTATTCTAACAGTTGTTTCTGCATTTTCGTAAAGCAGTTTTTCAGGAAGTCCGGCAGTTTCTTTACCAAAGAACAAGTAAACTTTTTCAGGGTATTTCACATCTGTGTGTCTATGCTGTGCTTTCGTTGAGAAAAAGAAGTTATTTCCATTAGGATTCTTCTCAAAAAACTCATCAAGTGAATCGTAATATGTAATATCAAGTAAATGCCAGTAATCAAGCCCAGCTCTTTTGAGCTTTTTATCATCAGGAGTAAATCCCATTGGTCCTACTAAATGAAGTCTTGCACCAGTTGCGGCACAAGTTCTTGCAACATTACCTGTATTTTGCGGAATTTCAGGCTCAACCATAACAATATTAAGTTCCATTTTTATCACCTTAATTTTTTTATTAAACAAAGTATAACATTTTTAGAAAAAATTATAAACATTTATTTTTAATTTTTTTTAGAGTTTGTCAAAAAATAATATTGACCTTTGGTCAAAAAAATAAAAGGGGGTAAAATAATGAATAGCAAAACTTATAAGGTTATGGGCGCAAGTATTCTTGCAGGTACAGCTGCTGCGGTAATTACAGATGCAGTTTCAGGCGGTTCTTCAAAAAGAAAGATGAAGAAAACAGCTCAAAAAGCCGTTAACACAATTAGTGATGTTGTTGACAGTATGTCAAACATGATGAAGTAGGGGAGTTTATGAAGCAATTAGTGAAGCTTTTTAGCTTAGTTTTAACAATATCCTTGCTTTGTTCATGTGGGAGCAAAACTCAAAATGGCAATAAATCAACCCTTGAAAGTGTAACCGATTATTCTCAAACCGAAAGAAACATTACCGAAACACCTGAACCAATGGCAACTTTTTCAAGAGAAAAAAAGTCGCACAGCTATGGTGTGGCTAAAAATGGGGAACCACATGAAATTTCTGTAACTGCTCAAAAATATTTTGAAGACAATTCATTTAATGCGTTTTGTCTTGACACTAAATCCAATAAAAAAGTGTTATATTTAACCTTTGACTGTGGATATGAAAACGGATATACTTCAAAAATTCTTGACGTGTTAAAAGAAAAGAAAGTTAAAGCTGCTTTTTTCTGCACATTAACTGATGTAAGAGATAATAAAGAACTCACAAACAGAATGATAGACGAAGGGCATATAGTAGGTAATCACTCTGTAACACATCCGTCGTTTGCTGAAATTTCACGCGACCAAATGAAAGAAGAAATTAGCACCTTTGAAAACTACCTTAAAGATAACTTTAATGGATATTATGAACCATATTTTAGATTCCCTAAAGGCGAATATACCGACGAAGCTTTAGACCTTGTAGGCAAAATGGGGTATTCAAGTGTCTTTTGGTCACTATCTTATGCTGACTGGGACACATCTGCACAAAAGGGTGCAGATTATGCATACGAAAAGGTTGTTTCAAGACTTCATCCAGGTGCTGTAATTCTTCTTCACAGCGTTTCTGCTGACAATGCGGGTGCGATGGCACGAATAATTGACGAAGCAAGAAATCAAGGGTATGAATTCCGTAGTTTAAGAGATTTTGGTAAGTAAAAATTTCCAATAATATATTTTGAATTATTGCTTACACTATTACTGCAAACGCAAAGAATATTAAAAAGAGGGGTGTAAATTCAATGTCAAGAAACTCAAAGAGTATGGTACCAGAAGCTAGAGAAGCTCTCAACAAGTTCAAGATGGAAGCAGCTTCTGAAGTAGGCGTAAACCTTAAGAACGGCTATAATGGTGACCTCACATCTAAGCAGGCAGGTTC
>JAZUGZ010000003.1:0-3041 GCA_045641425.1 Candidatus Fimenecus sp. | reverse complement strand
ATAAGAAAAAACAAGTATAATAAGAAAAAAATGAAATTAACGGTGAGCGTATGCAAAAAATAGTTGATACAGACATAATCGATATTATTGCATTCTCAAACGGTATTATATACACTAAAAAAAGCGAAGCAGAAAATGGCGCAGTCCGTGTTAATTTTTATGGTTATGATATCAAAAGGATGCAAAGAACTCCTGTAACCAAAAGTGTTTATTTGCTTAACAAATATGGTTCGGAGTATAAAAAAATAGCAGAACAGCTTGGCGACTATGTGTCGTGTGATGCTGATGTTTCAAATGCAAAACAAACAGTTGTAGTTTACCCAAGCGGTGAAACTGGCGTCTTTTCGCCAGATGGCAATATGATTTGGTCAAGTGACCTTCGTTACCACGACAGTGAAATTGCTGGCGTTGTTTGTGACGATAGGCTTATTTGGAGCGTTGTGCCAGACCTTAACTGTGTTGTTAGTTATTCACTTTCACATAAAAAGTTTAGTATGAGAATTGGTTCTGAAACATCTGACTCATTCCAAAAGCCAGTTTCTCTTTCAAAATATAACGACGAGCTTTATATTTGTAATGAAGGCTCAAAAAAGGTTAGGGTAATTAGCCTTAAAGATTATTCAGTAAAAGATTTCCGTATTTTTGACGAGCCAGTTTATAAATATTTGCGTTCTTGCGGTAAAGAAATTGTTTGGCTTGAGTCCGGAATTTATATTTTGTAATATTTTTAGATTTTAGGAGTATATTATGAGTGAAGAATACAATCCAGATTTAGTTACTGTTATGGATGATGACGGTAACGAACACGTTTTTGAAGAGCTTGACAGAATTGAAACAGATACTTCGCGTTATGTAGCACTTCTTCCTTATTTTGAAAATGCTGAAGATATGCTTGAAGACGACGGCGAGGTAATTGTTCTTAAAGTCAGCGAAGAAAATGGCGAAACCTTCCTTGTTGAAATTGACAATGAAGAGGAATATGCTGAAATTAGCGAAATTTTTGAAGAACGTCTTACAGAGCTTTTTTCTTTTGAAGAAGATGCTGAAGACGATTTACTTAGCTAATCAATTAAATTAACTTAAACCCTGCGAAGCCCGATAACTACGGCAAATATTAACCCAACAAACTATAAAAGGGAGTCAGGACTTCAGTGGCGAGGAGCAGACCTCCCGCATTATGCGGACGAAGGGAGCACAGACCCATTGAGATGACACCCACCTGCTAACACGCAGGTTATTATTCGCCGTTCCCGACTTTGTGGGGCTACATAAAAGCACTTGCATACAAAAGTATGTGGTGCTTTTTTTATTTTTGTAAGGTCGATTTAATGAAAATGAATAATGAATAATAAAATCAGTAGGGGCGATTCACGAATCGTCCGCAAAAAAAAACTACACAAAACACTGAACAAATCAATTTTACCACCCCCAAGCCCGTAGGGGCGGATTTCCACGTCCGCCCGCAAAAATGAAATAAATGTAAACTTAAAACAATAGGTGCCTTTATAGTCACTTAACGAGTACGCTGCCAGAGTATAGTATTTGGCTTTTACTAGGTTTATAATAAAAACGTATTAAATTTTTAGGGGGATAAATTATGAAAAAAGCATTATCTTTACTTTTAGCATTGGTAATGGTAGTCAGCGTTTTACCAATGTCAGCAATATCAGCTTTCGCGGCTGATGAAGTTCCAGATGGTTATATCGGAATCTATACAATAGAAGATTTGTATTGTATTCGTTACGATATGGATAAGAATTATATTCTTATGAATGATATTGATATGACCGAAGCGACAGCAGAAGGTGGCGACTGGGACTTTGGCGGTCGTGGCTGGGAGCCAATTGGTAGCAACAACAAATATGTAGATGTTGCATTCTCAGGAATATTTGATGGTAATGGTCACACCATTAAGGCAATGAGAATCAAAATTGATGAAAATGATAGTTCTAAAGTGGGTTACGAATTTTATGCAGGGCTTTTTTCAAAAGTAACTGGAACAGTCAAAAATCTTATTTTAGATGAAGTAACTATTGATATTTTATATTTGAGATCAGGATATAATAATGGCAGTAGTAATCGTGCTTATTCATACAATTACATTGGTGCTATTGCAGGAGTGTGTAGTGGTGGTATTATTGAGCAGTGCAAAACTAATTCAGGACAAATTAATGTAAAGATAGATAAGCAAGTGGACTACTCGTCAAATTATTTAGGCGGAATGGTAGGCCGTATCACAAGCGGAACTATTGAAAAGTGTCAAAATAACCTAACAATAAATTATGATGTTTATAATACTACGGGTTATGTGGGTGGTATTACAGGATTTATTGGCAGTGGTAGTCAAATAAAAGATACTTTTAATACTGGTAGTGTTACTTACAATCATGACAGTAAAACATATGCTGGCGGAATTTATGGCTCCCTCGGCTCTATGAGTGACAAAATAACCAACTGTTATAATATAGCACCGGTAGTATATAAAGACGGAGCGTTAGCTTATGCAATTGGCTATAGTGGTAGCCGTACAAATTGTTACTATTTATCAGGTTGTGGTGTTGCCTACGACACTGCAGATATAGAAAGAAATGCTTCACAAATGAAGCTTAAGGGACTTTATGCAGGCTTTGATTTTGACGAAGTTTGGTATATGGACTCTGCAAGTGGTTATCTTTACCCTCAACTACAATGCTTTAAGGACACAGCTCATTCACATAGCTATGGCTCTTGGGTAATTGACCAAGAAGCTACTTGTGAAACCGCTGGCTCAAAGCACCAATCTTGCGATTGTGGAGCAAATATTACCGAAACAATCCCAGCACTTGGACATAATTATTCAACTGAATTTACAATTGATAAAGCACCTACAACTACATCTGAAGGCTCAAAGTCAAGACACTGCACACGCTGTGATGCTAAAACAGATATTACAGCAATCCCAATGCTTGAGTCACATACTCACTCTTATGGCTCTTGGATTACTTCAAAATCTGCAACTTGTACTGAAGCTGGCTCAAAATATAAAGAGTGTTCATGTGGCG
>JAZUGZ010000002.1:0-6153 GCA_045641425.1 Candidatus Fimenecus sp. | reverse complement strand
AAGATAAAGAGAGTTAACAATGTTATGTTCTCTTGCCATCTTTGTACCTGTTGTTGCCCATGGCTTTTCTGGAGCTTCCTTAATGTCGAAGTCAAGTGAAACTGGCTCCATCATCTGACCCATAGTACCATCAGCTAAAATCATTGATGTCATTCTGTATGTATCAGCAAGCTCAAAGCCTTTAACTGTAAGCTCTGCCATTTCCTGAACTGATGCTGGTGCTAAAACGATCATGTGGAAGTCGCCGTGTGCTGCACCACGAGTTGCCTGAAAATAGTCTGACTGTGATGGCTGAATACCACCAAGACCAGGGCCACCACGCTGAACATTAACAACGAGTGCAGGAAGGTCAGCACCTGCAAGGTAAGAAAGACCTTCGCCTTTAAGTGAAATTCCTGGGCTTGAAGATGATGTCATTACACGCTTACCTGTTGAAGAAACACCGTAAACCATGTTAATAGCTGCGATTTCGCTTTCTGCCTGAAGGAAGCAACCACCGATTTTTGGCATTTTCTTTGCCATATAAGCTGCAACCTCTGTTTGAGGTGTGATTGGGTAACCGAAGTAATGGCGGCAACCTGCAATAATAGCAGCTTCAGCAATAGCTTCGTTACCTTTCATTAAAACTTTATCTGCCATTGTTTTCACCTTACCTTTCAACCTTAATTATACAGTCTGGGCACATCATTGCACATGAAGCACAGCCAATACAAGCTGCTTCGTCAGTAAGTTCTGCTGGATGATGGCCTTTTTTATTGATTTTGTCTTTAGCTAACTGCAAAATGCCTTTTGGACAAGCATCAACGCAAAGTCCGCAACCCTTACAGTTATCTGTTTTGAATGTGAGTTTTGCCATAATCTTTACACCTTCTCATATAATAAAAATTATTTTACACAATTGGTTTAGCCTGAAGAGTTAATGGGAAAAGATTTGGAATCTTATCTTTTAGCTCTTCATAAAGGCTATCTTTAACGGTTGTAAGAACAACTGGAAGACCAGATTTCTTTGCAACCTCTTCGGCATAAGAAACCGAGTTCAAAACATCTTCTGCACTAGTTTCTTCGCCTAAATTTGAGTTATTAACAAGCCCTGTGAATTTAATTCCACCAGCAAATTCAACTTCTCGCATTACTTCGATTGTAGAATCAGCATCAGGAGTTAAAGGACGGAACTTATTTATTACCATAAGCATCTGAAAGTCGCCCTCTTCATTGATTTTAGGAGCGAGTCGACCAAGTGCTAATGCACCACGGTCATCGCCACCAATGTCAAGAATGACTTTTAATGACTTATCATCAGTAACTGCATACATATCCTGTGGAAGTGCCGGAATGTCAACGTTAGAATTAGCATACTGTGAGCAAATCAAACGGATATTTTGTTTCTTAAAATCTTCGAGTGAGTCTTTAGTACGGAAATACGGGTTAACGATGTCTAAATCGGCAACAGCAACATTATTATACTGCTTTTTCAAATCAAATGCCATATTTACTGCAACATTTGTTTTACCGCTTCCGTAATGACCACAAAGAAGAGTTAATCTTTTGTAATTCATATTACTACCTATTATAATTTATTTCTCTGAATCTTACCACTTGTAGTTTTTGGAAGAGAATCACGGAATACAACAATTCTTGGATATTTGTAAGGTGCTGTATGAGTCTTAACATAATCCTGAATTTCTTTCTTAAGTTCGTCTGTGCCTTCAGTACCAGGAACGAGAACGATAGAAGCCTTAACTACCTGACCTCTAACCTCGTCTGGAGCAGCTGAAACACCGCACTCAAGAACATAAGGAAGCTCCATAATAACACTTTCAATTTCGAATGGTCCAATTCTGTAGCCTGATGACTTAATAACATCATCTACACGGCCAACATACCAGAAGAAACCGTCTTCATCCATCCAAGCAGCGTCGCCAGTATGGTAATAACCATCGTGCCAAACTTCGCGAGTCTTTTCTTCGTCGCCATAATAACCAACGAACAAGCCACAAGGTGCGCCGTCTTTAACGTTAACTACGATTTCGCCTGTTTCGCCAACTGGAACTGGGTTACCGTCTTTATCAATAAGCTCAATTTTATAAATTGGAGCAGGTTTACCCATAGAACCAATTTTATGTTTAGCACCACGCATATTACCAATAAGCATTGTGCCTTCTGTCTGACCAAATCCTTCAAGGATTTGAAGACCAGTAAGTTGTTCAAATTGTTTGTAAACTTCTGGGTTTAATGCTTCGCCAGCAGTTGTCATATGCTTAACTGAAGATAAGTCATATTTTGAAATATCCTGCTTAACGAGCATACGAAGCATTGTTGGTGGTGCGCAGAATGTTGTAATTTGATATTTTGCAAACATAGGAAGAATGTCAGCAGCATCAAAACGGTCAAAGTCATAGATGAAGAGTGCACCCTCGCACATCCACTGACCATAGAATTTACCCCAAGCTGCTTTTGCCCAACCTGTGTCTGAAATTGTGAAATGAAGTCCGTCTGGGTCAACACAATGCCAATATTTAGCTGTATGGAAATGACCAAGAGGATATTTATAGTTATGAGTTGCGATTTTTGGATAGCCTGATGTACCAGAAGTAAAGTACATAAGCATTAAATCGTCGCCACCTGGGCAATTTTCAGGACGCTCAAAGTGACTACTAAAGAGTTTGTACTCTTCGTTAAAGTTTCTCCAGCCTGCCTTTTCGCCATTAACAACAAGCTTGTTAACAACTTCTGGGCAAGTGAGAAGTGCTTCGTCAATATGCTTTGTAACATCGCCGTCTGCAGTTGCAATAACAGCAGTTACGCCGGCTGACTTAAATCTATATTCAAAGTCGTGGGCTTGAAGTTGTGCTACAGCAGGAATGCCAATAGCACCAATCTTCATAAGACCGAGCATTGAAATCCAGAACTGGTAATGACGCTTAACAGCAAGTAAAACTCTGTCGCCCCTCTTAATACCAAGAGAAGTAAAGTAGTTAGCACACTGGTTTGACATATGACGAATGTCGTTAAATGAAAATCTGCTTTCTACCTTATCGTTTGAAATATGGAGCATTGCAAGTTTGTCAGGGTCTTTCTTTGCAATTTCGTCCATAATGTCGAAAGCGAAGTTGAAATGCTCGTGATTTTTGAACTCAATTTTTGTAGGAGTTCCGTTCTCATTCTTTTCAACATCAATATATTTTTTATAGATACGCTCTTTTTTATCTTCCTTAACCTTAATTTTGCTATCAACAAGCATAGGAGCATTACTAAGCTCAGGAATTGGCTCGCCCTCTGGGTTCAAAACTATAGCATAGAATACACAATCTTCACCGCTAACAGCTTTCATACCATGTGGTGTGTCTGAATCATAATAAATTGTGTCGCCAGGGTTAAGCACTTCTTTGTGAGAGCCGACCTGAACCATAAGATGACCGGAAACAACAATATCTAACTCCTGACCTGCGTGTGAAGTAAGTTCAATTTCCTTGTCTTCATCGTCAGCATTGTAGTCGCACTTAACATAAAGTGGTTCTGCAATTCTGTTTTGGAATGAGCCTGCAAGGGAATAATAAATCATTCCATGAGCGTGCTCAATCATTTGACCCATGCCGTTACGAGTTAAAGCATAAGAGCGAAGAGTTGGGCTAACACCCTCAATAATGTCAGTTACATCAACGCCAAAAGCTTGCGCACAACGATAAATAAAAGCGAAGTTTAAGTCGCTATTACCATTTTCGCACTCGAGGTACTCTTCAACTGTAACACCAGTTTTTTCGGCAAGTTCTTCAGCTGTAAGACCTGTAATCTCACGAAGCTCACGAATACGAGCTGACATTTCTTGAATTTTCAAATCAAGTCCTTTTTCCATACCAAATTCTCCTTAAAGGGACAAACAAAAAACTCGTCCCAAAGTTAATTCTTTGAGACGAGCGTTAAATCAAATTTAATACCCGCGGTACCACTCAAATTGCAATTAAAATTGCCACTCAGGCTCTGACAAGCCGTATGCATTAACGCAGCAGTCACGGAGAAGTTCTACTAAGCTTTCGCCTTTCTTCCTCTCAGCTCGGAAGCTACAACAGAAAACACATTACCAGTAACTTGCACCAACCGTTACCTCTCTTAAGGCTCACTATTTTCTGTACTCTTCTTCAACGCCTTATTGAGTAGTATTATAAATCAACTTTGCCCCATTGTCAATGGTAAATTGTACAAATATTGTATGGTATTAAAGCTTGTTTCTTTGGATTTTGCCACTAATTGTCTTTGGAAGCTCTGTTTTGAACTCAACAATTCTTGGATATTTATAAGGAGCTGTGTGTTCCTTAACATAATTTTGAATTTCTTTCTTAAGTTCGTCTGTACCCTCTGTACCAGGAACTAAAACGATTGAAGCCTTAACAACCTGACCCCTAACCTCGTCTGGTACTGGAGAAACGCCACATTCAAGAACATAAGGAAGCTCCATAATAACGCTTTCGATTTCGAAAGGTCCAATTCTGTAGCCTGATGACTTAATAACATCGTCAACACGACCAACATACCAAATGAAACCGTCTTCATCTCTCCAAGCTGTGTCGCCAGTATGGTAGAAGCCATCGTGCCAAACATTGTTTGTTGCTTCTTCATTATCAAAGTAGCCTGAGAAAAGACCTGCTGGAACTTTATCACTTGTCTTGATACAGATTTCGCCTGTTTCGCCATCTGGGCAAACATTTCCGTCTGGGTCAAGAATTTGAACATCATAAAGTGGAGATGGCTTACCCATTGAGCCGATTTTATGTGGATAACCCATAAGGTTACCAATTACCATCGTTGTTTCTGTCTGACCAAATGCTTCTTTAATTTGAAGTCCTGTAAGCTCTTCGAACTTTTTGTAAACTTCAGGGTTAAGAGCTTCGCCAGCTGTTGTCATGTGGCGAATTGATGAAAGGTCGAATCTTGAAAGATCCTGCTTAATCATCATACGAAGCATTGTAGGTGGTGCGCAGAATGTTGTAATTTGATGCTCTGCGAACATTGGAAGAATCTTGTTAGCATCGAATCTGTCAAAGTCATAAACGAAAACTGCACCCTCGCAAAGCCACTGGCCATAGAGCTTACCCCAAAGAGCTTTACCCCAACCAGTTTCAGAAATTGTGAAGTGAAGTCCGTCTGGTGAAACACCATGCCAATATTTAGCTGTGATGTAGTGGCCAAGTGCATATCTGCAAGACTGAACAGCGATTTTTGGATAACCAGTTGTACCAGATGTGAAGAGCATTACCATTGGATCTTCGCCACAAGCTGTATTTTCATCGCGGTAGAAGTGAGCACTAAAGAGTGGGTACTCTGCATTAAAATCGTGCCAACCTTCACGAGAACCACCAACGAGAATTTTAGTCTGGAGTGTTGGGGAATTTTTATGAGCTAAGTCAACCTGATTAGCAACATCGCCGTCAGCTGTACAAACGATTGCTGAAACCTTACCAGTATTAAAGCGGTAATCAAAGTCGTGCTCTTGAAGCATATTAGTTGCAGGAATTGCAACAGCACCAAGCTTATTAAGAGCTAAAACTGAGAACCAGAACTGGTAATGACGCTTAAGAACGAGCATAACTCTGTCGCCCTTCTTAATGCCAAGTGACTTAAAGTAGTTTGCTACTTGGTTTGAATAACGCTTCATATCGTTAAATGTAAACTTGCGCTCTTCCATATCATTTGAAATGTGAATCATAGCAAGCTTGTTTGGATCTTTATTAGCAATAGCATCAACAACATCAAATGCGAAGTTGAATTTGTCTTGGTTAACAAAGTCAATAGCAGTAAGTCTGCCCTGTTCGTCCTCTGTGCATTTAATGAATTTTTCGCTAACATAGCCTTCTTCTTTTGCGTCCTTTTGAACAAGTGTATCTCTAACAACATCTTCCTTAACTTCTTCGCCAGGAAGAACAACTGCAAGGAATAAGCAATCTTTGCCATCAACTGCAATCATACCGTGTGGTGTTGAGCTGTTGTAATAAATGCTGTCGCCCTCATTAAGAACTTCTGTGTGATTACCAACCTGAACTTTAAGGCTACCCTCTAAAACATAGTCAAATTCTTGACCAGAGTGCTTTGTGCAGTGGATTGGTTTATTTTGTAAATCTTCGTTGTATTCATATTTAACATAATGTGGCTCAGCAATTT
>JAZUGZ010000001.1:0-23667 GCA_045641425.1 Candidatus Fimenecus sp. | reverse complement strand
TTACATCTCTGCAACGCCGGTGAGCTCTTACCTCGCCTTTCCACCCTTACCGCTAAAAGCGGCGGTATATCTCTATGCACTTTCCCTAAGGTCACCCTCGGCGGCTGTTAGCCGTTACCCTGCTGTATGATGCCCGGACTTTCCTCACTAAACTAAAGTTTAGCGCAACTGCCCAGCCTACTCAAAATAAACTTATTAAATATTTTCAAGCATAACGCCGTCTTTTTTCACAAGACGAACATTCTCACCCTTTACCATATAAGCATTTTTTGAAAGCTCAATCATTGGCATATCGCTTACAGAATCAGTATAAAACTCATCAATTATTGCATCTCCGTAAGCTTCCTTAAAAAGTTCTACCTTTTTATCTTTATAGCAAACCTGATGAATTTCGCCAGTTGAAAAGTCAATTTGTGAACAGATGTAATGTTTAATTCCCAGACGCTCACACATAATCTTCAAAAGTGTTTCTGGACAAGCCGAAACAATTATGTCATCATCATGTTGCATATCAAGATAAAATGACTTGATTTTCTTTTCGTTTATATCCCAAAATTTTTCAAATTCCTTTTCCATATCCTCTGCAAAGTTATCACAGTATTCTTTAAGAAAAGTGCCATACTTATTGATTACTTCATCAATAGTAATAATACCGCGTTTGTATTTTAAGAAGCCTTGTAAAAATTTTGGAGCATACTTAAAAACCCCTTTGGTGTCTTTTCGCAAGAAATGCAAAAATAAATCCATACCCGATTCCCCGTCGTAGATGGTATTATCGAAATCAAATACTCTCACTTAAAACACCTCCATTAAGAATTTTCTTGTATTAGTATTATCAATATCCGTTTGGATTATTAGACTGCCAACGCCACGAATCTTCACACATTTCTTCAATTCCGCGTTTCGCTTCCCAGCCTAAAACTTCTTTGGCCTTTGTTGGGTCTGAATAGCAAGTAGCAATGTCGCCTGGTCTTCTCTCGACAATTTTATAAGGAAGTTCTTTGCCATAAGCTTTATTAAACGCTTTTACAATGTCAAGAACGCTATAACCAACGCCAGTGCCAAGGTTAAACACTTGAACACCTTTCCTGCCTTCAAGAATATTGTTAACAGCCTTAACATGACCTTCAGCTAAATCAACAACGTGAATGTAGTCACGAACGCCAGTTCCGTCTGGAGTGTCATAATCGTCGCCATAAACGCTTAAAAATTCACGCTTACCAATAGCAACCTGAGTAATATAAGGCATTAAGTTATTTGGAATACCATTTGGATTTTCGCCAATTCTACCACTTTCGTGAGCACCAATTGGATTGAAATAACGAAGAAGAGTAACATTCCACTCGCTATCTGCTTTACAAATATCTTCAAGGATAATTTCAATCATATATTTTGTAGTACCATAAGGATTAGTTGTACCACCAGTTTTCATTGTTTCTTTAAGGGGAGAAACATTGTTCATTCCGTAAACTGTTGCTGAAGAACTGAAAACAATATTTTTGCATCCATTATTTCTCATTACATCGCAAAGCTTAAGAGTACCACCGATATTATTATCATAATATTCAATTGGCTTCACACATGACTCGCCAACAGCTTTAAGACCAGCAAAATGAATTACAGCGTCAATTTTGTTTTCTTTGAAAATTTTATCCATTCCATCTGTATCACGGATATCACATTCATAAGACTTAAAATCTTTACCTGTAAGTTCTTTAACTCTGTCAAGTGACTTTGGGTTTGAATTGTAGTAATTATCAACTACAACAATATCATAACCAGCATTAAGAAGTTCAACACAAGTGTGTGAGCCGATGTAGCCAGCACCGCCTGTTACTAAAATATTCATTATGCTTCCTCCTTTTGAAGAGTTGCGCCTATATAATAGTTTTTAAGAATTCTTTCGTAATTGTAGTTCTTTTCAGCCAAAGCATTTGCACCAGTTTTACTCATACCTACGCCATAGCCAATACCATAAGAAGTAAATGTAAATGTGTCTGATGCACTATCATATTCAACCTTAAAGCAGTTTGATTTAAGACCAAGAGCAGTTGCATTTGAAACAAATTCGTAACCTGAAATCTCATCGTCTCCGATTTTAACTGATGTAACATAACCAATTACGCTTGAAACAGCTGTATCATGTTTTTTGATTACAATCCAAGTCATTGGGTCAGAGTCAACATCAATATTATATCCAAGTTTCATAAGAATACCTTGAACTTCGCCACGCTTAAGTTTAACAGTTGTTTCGTAGCCGTCAACCTGTGCATCAGGATTACCCTCAAGTCTTGAAACAGATTTAAGATAAGGGTAAGAGCCAGTAAGTATTGTTGAAGAGTCAGCAGTTGCGCCCGCGGCAGCTTCAAAGTAAGGTGTAAGAGCTACTTCGCCATTATATGAAAGGTATCTGCCATAAACATCGTTTACAGCTTTTTCAACCTCATCATTAACAGCTTTTGAAAATTCAACGCCTTCAATTTCAAAGCCGTTGTTTTTATATTTAAGGTAGGTATAAATTACAACAGCTTGAGCTTTTACTGCCTCTTCATTATAGCCTTCGCCCATTTCTGTCATAACCAAACCTGCAATAGCTTCTTTAGCATCAAGCTTTTCGCCATTAACAGTAATGTATTTAGGTGCGCCCTTGTCAGGAACTTCAGTAGTACTTTCTGCTGGTTCTTCACTAACAACTTCGCCAGCTTCATTAGTTACAGTTTCAGCTTCAGTAGCCTTTTCTGTTTCGCTTGGCTGTTCTGCCTCTTCGGCACGTTTATTTTCAAGTTCAATAATATCAGCCATAATCATATCTGAAATTTTAACCTTAACCTCTTCTTTTTCAGGAGCTTTGGTAGTTGTTTCAGGCTTTGTTGTGCTTTCAGTTGTTGTTTCGGTTGTTGTTTCATAGCCGAATACTTTACGAAGCATTTTTGAAGCTGAACCATTTTCGCCCTGCACCTTAACAACAATTGCAAGTGCAACGCAAAGCACAAGTACTAAGCCAAGAACAATAGCAATTGCTGTCGTTGCCTTTTTATGTGGCTTTTTAACCATTTTTTCTTCAGGCTCGTCAGGAATTACATCTGAAACTTCAATACCGATGCTTCTAATTCCTGCAGCTTTTTCGCCTACAAGCTCAATGAGTTCAATTGCTGCACTTTCAACAAATGCTTCTTCAGTTTCGCCTTCTTCAAGATAAAGCTTTCTAACAGTTGCATTTTCTTCATCAGCAACTGCAATACAAATGTATTTTGATTCTGCTGCTTCATAAATATCACTAATTGAAGCACCAATATTAGCTGCTGACAAGTCAAGACTTACACGAGCAAGTTGTGCAGCGTATTCAGTAGCATTTACTTCGCCTTTATCTTCAACATGTGGAGTAAAGATGAACACTTCATCAAAATGCTCAACCATATCCCCACAGCTTTTAATTACTTCAGCATTCTGTGTGCCGTTTACAGCAACAACAGAGCCTGTTTCTAAAAGTCTTTTAACAGATGTTTCAACCTTTTCATTAGCAAAATGTTCTGATTCAGAAACAAATGAATCATCCCCACCGCTAATTCCGTCGGCAAGGTAAGGAACAACTCCGTTACGAAGAATTAAATTGATTCTATCGTTGTCAATTGGAACAACTACAATAAACTTTTCTCCATTATCAAAACCGAAGCCTGAATACATACCATCTTTTGAAAGGAAAACATTTGCTGGTTCTGGGAATGAAGCAAAGCCTTTTCGTTGCTCATCACTAATTGAATCGTTGTTTTCAAGCATATTGAGAATAGTTGCATTTTGTATCTGCTCAACCTCAAAAGCTTGTGACATAGCCTTTTTAAGTTTGAAATAATGATTCTTATCAACTGCAATAAGAATAAGATCATCATTTTGGAGAGCATCTTGGAAGCCTTCAAATAAGTCACGCATTTTTTCATAATGCACAAAGGTTTCATTACCTTCAGCATATGCTTTAATGCTACTTACAACCCTTGCTTGAAATTTTGCAAATGGCATATTTTTGTCAATGTTAAGCGATAAAAGTCTTACCTTCATATTTATACCTCACTAAAATCATTACCACATTAAATTACGGTGTCCAATTAACATCATCTTTGTACGGATTGGATATCTTCTTTGCATCGTACCACGACTGCGGATATCTTGGCGACGAGTTAATTGTTGCATTTGTTGTATCAACAATTGGTTCTTCGTTTTCACGGCAAAGTCTTGCAACAACTACAAGCCTTGCTTTACTAAATTCATAAGAACAAGTTGAAAGAGTAAGAAGTTTGTCATCAGGCAAAACGCTTACATCAGTTTTGAAAATACTTCTCTTACGAAGCTCGTCAACATAATTCATAAATTTTTCATCAGATGAAAAATCAGTTACCATATAGTTAAAAATGTAACCATTGTCGTCCTCTGCCAAGCTATTTGTAACAAAGGCAGCTACAATTTTGAAATAATATGTCTTATAAAGTGTATCGTATTGAATTATTGGAGATTCTTTATAACCTTCAATTGTTTTATATTTATCAAGGTTTGAGAACATAAGGCCGTCGCTCATGTGGTGGCCATAAATAATCGTATTATCGTTAAGATATTTTGCGTCATTTCGATAATCTACATACGGGCAACCATAACGGCTCTTTTTACCATAAAAGTCGGTTTTAAGATATTTCTCATTATCCATTGTTTGAACAACCTGAACATCAAGGTTTGTTCCATCAATTTTCAACCAACCAACAAGCTCTGGGTTAATTGCATAAAGATAAGCATATTTAAGATTCATACCCTCAGGGAATTTAACTGACGGATATTTTGAAAAAAGTTCTTCCCATGCATCATCATATTGATCAGAGTTCAAATTATCAGTATCAATAAGTGAACCGTGAATGTTATGGCCATTCAAAATTTCAATTCTGTGATCTCTATAAAGAACACCGAAAGCAATTACACAACCAATAATTGTAATAACTGAAAGATCCATAATAACCTTACGGATTTTTTCACGCGTTTTATCCTTTTTTTGAGGCAAAACACTTTTGAAGAAATCAGCAAATATTTCGTTAAAGGTACGAACCTTTTTCTTTTGAATAGTTTGGTTTGTTGCTTCTTGCTCTTTTTGTTCCTTTGGCTTAACATATTGCTCGGTAACATCAACTAAGGTTAATCCGTTTTCTGTAACCGTTTTAATGCCAAGGTCACTTGCAACTGCTTTGTCAAGCTCGCCCTCAATGTCATTTACTATGTCATTATTAGGTTTTGGCTCTTGTCCAGCAGTGTCGCCGTTAAGCTCTTCGAGAAGGTCATCGAGTGTAACATTCTCGTTTTCGTTTATATTGTTGTTTTCGCTCATTTACTTACCACCTTTTGAGGATACCATCTTTCGTCATTCGCATAAGGGTTTTTCGTGCCATTTTTGTCATACCACAATTGTGGATATTTTGGTGTTGGGTTAAGTGTAACATTTTGAGTGTTAACTTCGTTACTCTCGCCCGCTCTAACCTTTCTAGCAACAATAACCAATCGAGCATCTGCTCTGTAAGTTTGTTTGCCATTTTTCCAAAGGTCAAGAGCTCTTATGCAGGTTGAAAGAATAAGCATATTGTCGTCATCGGTTATGTCAACATCTGTAACATAAAGCCGACGTTTATTTACTTCGTTTATAAATCCAGTAAAATTGTCGCCGTCCATAAAAGGATAAATGTAATTAAATATATAGCCGTTGTCTTCATCTGCCTTAGCGCTTGTAACAAAGACTGCATAAATCTTCCATTTATCGGTACTGTTTTGTGTATAAAAATCAATTATGGGATTTTCTTTATAGAATTCAATGTCTTGAAACTTTTCAAGATCTGAAAACATTGTTCCATCATAACAGTTATGACCATAAAGGATTGTGCTTGCATCAAAGCTTTCTGGGTTATTGCGATAGTCCATAAAAACTGTGCCACGATAGTCATATTTTTTATAAAAATCGTGTTTTAAGTAATATGAATTATCATCGCATTGAACTACCGGCAAGCTAACATTTGTATTTGAAACGTGAATCCAACCAACAAAGTCTGGATTCTTCTCTTTTAACTCGGCAAAATTAAAATACTGTGAACCATCATCATTTTCTTCAACAATTTCAGAATACAACTCAGAATTCATTTCAATATTGTTGTGACGTTTTATTAAAGAATTAGCAAGAAATACGCTTGAACCAATAAACACAATCAAACTAATTACGAAAACTATTTTTGATGTTGTTGACATTTTAGCTTTGGGCTTATTTGACAACTCTTCGGCTTTTTGAAGCTCTGTTATTAAATTAGATGTTTCTTCAATTGTGTTTTTAGAAATTTTCAAGGTCACTCACCTACCAAGTCTAAAAGCAACTTTAAGGCTTCATCAGAAGCACTTTTTCGGTTATTTTCTCTAATATTATCAATAAATTTATTTTCAAGTTTTTTTACAACTGTTTTAGTACCATCACTTACAGCAAGGAATATAAGCCCAACTGGTTTGGAAGTGTTGTCAGAATTAGGCCCAGCAATTCCTGAAACTGAAACTGCAATATCAGCTCCAGAAACCTTAAGAACTCCTTTTACCATTTCACGAACTGTTTGCTCGCTAACAGCACCAAATTTTTGAAGAGTTTCATTTGAAACACCCAAAACGCTATTTTTAATCTCATTACTGTAACTAACTATTCCGCAATTAAAAACGGAAGAAGAACCACTAACATCGGTAATTCTTTTAGCAATTAGCCCACCAGTGCAAGACTCGGCAGTAGCTACAACAAGTCCTTTTTTATTTAATACAGAAACAAGTTTTTCTTCAAGTAACATTTTTACTCCTTAATAACTTACTACTGCAACCTTTGTATTTTCTATTGCCCTTTCGATAAGTCCATTAACATCAAGTGCCTTTTCAGCCTCTTCAAGCATTTGAATTGTTGGCTTTGTTTTAGGGTGCTTTGGAGTGAACACTGTACAGCAATCCTCAAATGGTTCAATAGAAATTTCAAAAGCGTCAATTTTTCTTGAAATTGTAATAATTTCATCTTTATCATTACCAATAAGCGGACGGAAAACTGGCATTGTTGCAACAGCATCAGTACAAGCTATAGCCGGAAGAGTTTGGCTTGCAACCTGACCCAAACTTTCGCCTGTTATTAGTGCTTTACTATCTTCTTTTTCAGCAATAGCTGAAGAAATTCGCATCATAAATCTTCGCATAATAAGCGTAAACATATCTTCAGGGCAATTGTCACGAATAGCTTCTTGAATTTCGGTAAAACCAACTGTGAAAAGAGTTATGTTGCCACTATATGCTGCAACTTTTTTAAGAAGTCTGTGTACTTTATCTTCAGCCTGTGGCGAAGTGTATGGTGGAGAAGCAAAATGAACAGCATTAAGTGTAAGTCCACGTTTCGCCATCATATAGGCTGCAACTGGGCTATCAATACCACCAGAAATAAGAATTGTTGATTTACCAGCTGTACCAGTTGGAAGACCACCAGCACCTTTTAACTGATTACCACGAATAAATGCATTCTTTTCACGAATTTCGATAGTAACAACAATTTCAGGATTTCTCACATCAACTTTAATGTGTGGGAATTTTGAAAGAATTGCGCCACCAACTTCTGCTGAAATTTCAGGAGAAGTTAATGGGAATTTTTTATCGGAACGCTTTGCTTCAACCTTAAAGGTTTTTGCAAATCTAAGCTGATCGGCAAGATAATTAGGAGCTTCTCTTTTAATCTCGTCCATATCTTTCTCAACTTGCAATGCTCTTGAATACCTTGCGATACCAAAAACTCTACCCACACGTTCGGACACCTCGTCCATATCTATATCATCAGTTTTAGGGATAACTGAAACTGTTGACTGCTCTTTTCTATAATCAAACTCGCCAAGCATTTTTATACGCTTACGAATATTTTTAATGAGAATGTCCTCAAAGGTTGCTCTATTAAGGCCTTTTAGTGCAAGCTCACCATTTTTAATAAGAATTATTTCTTTCATATTTATCTCCTAATGCGATTTGCGGTTTTAACCAAACCATCAAAAAGCATATCCATTTCTTCTTTTGTTGTATTCTTTGAAAGGCTAACACGAATTGCACTGTCAATTCTTTTTGGCTCAATTTTCATAGCTGATAGAACATCACTTCTATGCCCTTTTGAACAAGCAGAGCCAGCCGAAACGAAAACACCTTCACTTGAAAGTGCATTAAGCATTACCTGTGACGGAACTCCTAAAACTGAAATATTTATAATATACGGAAGTGCATCTTTCGGTGAATTAACTGTAATATAATCAAGATTTGAAATCTTATCTAAAAAGTAATCACGAACATCAGTAACATTTTTAAGATTTTCATTGACAGAGCCAATGTCTTTAACCGCTTCTGAGAAAGCACAAATTGACGGCATTGCTTCAGTACCCGAAACTAAACCATTCTCTTGACCACCGCCAACAATAGCTGGGCGAATACGAACGTTTTTATTAACATAAAGTGCACCAGAGCCTTTAAGACCATGAATTTTGTGAGCACTCATACTCATTAAATCAATTCCAAGCCTTGAAGGAGTAATTGTAATTTTGCCAAAGCCTTGAACAGCGTCACAATGATAAAGTGCTTTTGATCTTTTAGCCTTGATAACTTGCTTAACTTTACCAATTTCTTGAATCGAACCAACTTCGTTATTAACTGCCATTAAGCTTACAAGAATTGTATTATCGTCAATAGCATTAAAAAGCTCGTCAAGACTAATTTTTCCGTCTTTATTAGGCTCTAAAAAAACTGGTGTAAAACCTTGCTCACCTAAAAGTTCAAAGTTTTTAATTACACTTGGGTGTTCAAGTCGTGAAGTGATTATTTTCTTGCCCTCACGCTTTTTAGCCGAAGCAGTACCGAGAATAGCTGTCATATTAGCAGCAGTACCGCCAGAAGTGAAATAAATCTCACTCTCATTTGCTCCAAGAAAATACGCAACAGTTTTTCGAGCTTCATCAAGTTCTTTCTTTGCTTCAAATCCGAGAGCGTGAAGTGATGAAGGATTGCCATAAAAAGCAGTTGCCATTTGCACTGCTTTTTGCACCGCTTTTTCGCAGGGTTTTGTTGTAGCACTATTGTCAAGATATGCGTTCAAGTACAATCCTCCAATTTACAGATTTAATCAACATAAATTATACTACATAATTGTTTATTTTGCAATTAAAAAACAGATAAAATAAATGGATATTTTTGAATTTTCTGTTAACAATAACTATACCAAAAGAAAAATACCCCAAGGAGAGAAAAATATGGAAGAAAAAAGCATTTCATTCCGTGGAAAAATAAGGTTAATTAGCTTTATTTCGTTTGCTTTAATTGCACTTTCTGTTTTTGCAATTGTGCAATCTGTTAAAGTTGCAAAATACGAAAAAGAAATATTTTTAGCTGAGCAAAGAGCGTTAATTTCACTTGATGAATATTTAGGCGATATTTCAGCATCTCTTGAAAAAGCTGCATACATTAGCACACCTACAATGCTTTCAAGTCTTGCGACAGAGCTTTGGCGTGACAGTGCCGAAGCTAAAAACAGTTTAAGCGAGCTACCATCAAGCAACAATTCAATTGCTAACACTTATAAATTTTTGTCACAAGTTGGCGAATATGTTATGTCACTTGAACGAAAAAGTGCAAATGGAGAAGTGCTAACCGAAAAAGAACGAAAGCAATTAGTAGAACTACAAGACTTGGCAAATGAGTTATCTGAAAAGATTAGTTCAATGTGCTACGGAATGCAAAATGGAACATTTTCTTTTGAAAAGAAAAACACAACGCTTTTGAAAACAAGTGACCTTTCAAGTAATGTGTTTGATGAATTTGACGATGTTGAACAAACACTTTCAAACTTACCATCACTTGTGTTTGACGGACCATTTTCAAATCACATCGAGAACACCGAGCCAAAAGCTTTGAAAAACAAGGAAGAAATAACCAAAAATAAAGCTTCAAAAATTGCAAAAGATGTTTGCAAAAGTGACGAATTAGACTTTGCTTTTGAAGAAGACGGCAATATCCCCTGTTATGTTTTCAAAAGTGAAAACTGCACAGTAGCAATTACAAAGCAAGGCGGATTTCCACTTTATATGTTAAACTCTGATTTTGCCGGCGAAGCAAATATCAAATATGAAGATGCCGTTAAAAAAGCCAAAAAATATCTTGAAAAAATTGGTTATAAAAATATGAGCGAAAGCTATTACTTTACTGATGACGGAATTTGCACAATAAATTTTGCTTATTCTCAAGATGGAATTACCTGTTATGCCGATTTAATTAAAGTTAGTGTGAATTTACAAAATGGGGAAATTTCATCATTTGATGCAACTGGATACCTTTCTTCTCATAAAAAAAGAACTGTCCCAAAAGCAAAATTCACATTAGAAGAAGGCAAGGAAAAGCTTTATAATGGCTTAACTGTTGTTGAAGCAGATACTTGCTTTGCACCTAACGATTGGGGCAAAGAAAGTCTTTGCTATGAATATCTTTGTAAAGCACAAGATGGTCAAGATTTATTAGTTTACCTTAATGCTTTAACTGGCGAAGAAGAAAACGTTTTAATTCTACTTTACAGTGACGGCGGAGTTTTAACAAAATAGAATAATCCAAAATCAAATGAGAATAATATAACAAACAGCATTAAGGAGGGTTGAATATGAAAAAAGCTATACTTTTTATGGTTATTACCACACTTCTTATCTGCACTTTTTTTGTAGGATGTGGTAAAGCAGAAGACGGCATTGTATCAGACACAAGTACAAGCACAAACGAAAATACAAGTACAAGCACTACTGCAACAAACAGCACCACTGACAAAAACGCTATGGATGAAATGATGACAGATGCAAGCGAAAATGTTTCAAGTATGGTTAGTGAAGTTTCAAGTAATGTTAGTAACGCTGTTTCAAATGTAACAGATGGTATGACAACAGATACAACTAAAAGATAAAAAAACAAGGGAGTTCAATGAACTCCCTCTTTTTTTACTTATTCGATTGTTGCGACAATTTCGCCATTTTCTTCGGCTACTTTAATTTTAGCAATTGGCTTGCCCACATTGTCAATCATAAGAGTTGAAACCTTGTCTTCAATGTTTCGTCTTATAACGTTTCTAAGGTCACGAGCTCCACGAGAATTACCGTCCATTTTATTTACAAGGATTTCAGGAATTTCATCAGCAACATAGAACTCAATTCCCTTATCTTTAAGGACTGTTGTAATTTCTGAGAGCATAAGTTTTGCTATTTCTTTATAGTTTTCGTGAGTAAGTGGACTAAACACTACAATTTCGTCAACACGACCAATAAACTCTGGGCGTAAAAACTCTTTAAGAGCTTTCATAACTTTTTCTCTTGAAATATCGCCCTCTGTTTTGCCAAAGCCTAAAGATGTTTCAGTAGAGTGGCTACCAGCATTTGACGTCATAATAATTACAGTGTTTGCAAAGCTAACTGTTCTGCCGTGAGCATCATTAGTTTTGCCTTCATCAAGAATTTGAAGAAGGATATTCATAACATCTGGATGAGCTTTTTCAATCTCATCAAAAAGAATGATTGAATAAGGTTTTCTACGAACCTTTTCAGTAAGCTGACCAGCTTCATCATAACCAACATATCCTGGAGGCGATCCAATAAGTCTTGAAACACTATGTTTCTCCATAAATTCAGACATATCAAGGCGGATAAGTGTTTCAGGAGTGTCAAATAGTTCTTCAGAAAGCTTTTTAACAAGTTCTGTTTTACCAACACCAGTTGGGCCTACAAAGATAAATGATGCAGGGCGTTTTTGAATTGTTAACTGAATTCTACTACGCTTAATTGCATTTGAAACGAGTTTAACTGCTTCATCTTGACCGATAATCTTTTCAAGAAGTCGGCTTTCTAAATCTTTAAGGCGGTTAATATCGCCCTCAACAACTTTTGAAACAGGAATACCAGTCCAAAGATTGATTACCTTTGCTAAATCTTCTTCTAAAACAGCGTTATCTTTTGCTTTTTCGGTAAGCTCTGGAATACTGTTTTGAGTATTTTCAATCTCGCTCTTTGTAACTGACATTTGAGCATAAATTGGGTCAAGGTCAGAGCCGTCAGGAGCATTTGCAAGCTCATCTTCAAGCTCGGTCATTCTCTTTTCAAGGTCTTTTACCTTATTCTCTGCAATTTCAAGCTCACTAATTGCCTTATTACGAAGATTTGCACAAGTACAAGCTTCGTCAAGAAGGTCAATAGCCTTATCAGGCAAAAATCTATCAGTAATATAGCGTTCAGAAAGTGTAACTGCTTTATAAACAAGGTTATCAGAAATTTCTACTCTATGGAAATTCTCATAGTAGTTCTTAATACCTAAAAGCATTTTGTAAGAGTCTTCAATAGAGGGTTCTTCAACCTTAACTGTTTGGAATCTTCTTTCTAATGCGGCATCTTTTTCAATGTGCTTTCTATATTCATTAAATGTAGTAGCACCAATAACCTGAATTTCGCCACGAGAAAGTGCTGGCTTTAAGATGTTTGCGGCATTCATTGAGCCTTCAGCGTCGCCAGTACCTATTAAGTTGTGGACTTCGTCAATAAAGAGAATAATATTACCCTCGCTCTTTACTTCTTCAACAAGGCCTTTAATTCGGCTTTCAAACTGACCTCTAAACTGAGTACCAGCAACAAGAGCAGTTAAGTCAAGCAAGTGAATTTCTTTATTAGCGAGCTTTGCAGGAACTAAGCCCTCTGCAATTCTTTGTGCAAGCCCTTCAGCAATAGCAGTTTTACCAACACCAGGCTCACCAATAAGGCAAGGGTTGTTTTTAGTTCTTCTGCAAAGAATTTGAACCGTTCTTGCTATTTCTGTTTCCCTACCGATTATTCTATCAAGTTTACCATCTCTAGCTCTTGCGATAAGGTCAGTACAATAAAGATTTAAGAACTTTCTTTTTTCGTTCTTTGTACCTTGCTTTTTCTTTTTATTCTTTTTGTCATCGGCTTTTCCGTTAACAGTATCGTCACTTGGTTTCTCGCCAAACATTCCTTGCATGAATGGAAATGTACCAGCGCCGCCAAGTTCAAAACCGTCTTCGCCCATATTTTCCATCATCATTTCCATTTGTGCGGAAACGTCGTCCATATCTTCCTCGGTAATGCCCATATTTTCCATAATCTGTTTGACTGGGCCAATGTTAAGCTCCATCGCACATTTTATGCACAATCCTTCATTGGTTGTATTTTCGCCCTCAACCTTTGAAATAAAGAATACAGCAGGATTTTTATGGCATCTGCTGCAAAGCATACCTTTGTTCATTATTTTTCCTCTTTCTTTGCTTTAGCGTTATTGAGTATTTGCTTAATTGAGCTTGGTAAGTAACTTATGAATGCAACAAATGTAAGTATTACTGCAATTACTACCAAAACATTCATTACAGTAACTGGTAATGTAAGATTTGGGTAAGATGCACTAATTGCACCAACCTCAGGGCCAAAACCAATTATTACAACCATTACAACGTAAAATACAAATGTTGCAACTTTGCCATAAATCTCAGCAGCTACTGGACGAGAACCAAGTGCAATAAGTAAAATTGCACCAAGAATCATAATAATATCTTTTGCAATAAAGAGTAAAAATACCCATGCAAAAGCTTGCATTGATGCATTTTCAGCACTCTTAAATTTAAGGAACAAAACAATAGCAAGTGCAAAAATTGTAAGTTTGTCTGCTACTGGGTCAAGCATTTTGCCAAGTGCTGAAACTTGGTTAAATTTACGTGCAATTTTACCATCTAAAAAGTCAGAAACGCCTGAAATTGCAAGCACTAAAACTGACCACCAAATATAGCCTTTGTAGTAAAGTACTGCAAAAACTGGTATAAGTAAAATTCTTATAACCGACATAAGATTTGGAATTGTAAGACAACCCTCAAAAATACCTTTGAGATTATCTTTTAAGCTCATATTCTCGTTATCCATTTTTAGTTACTCCTTATTTGAATAAATCTTGTAATTTGTCAACAAATGGGTTAATACCATTAACAATTTCAATTACCTTTGACTCGTGAATTGCAACTGCAAGGTCAGAGTCGCCATTTGAAAGCATTGTAATTAAAACTGTTGTTACAATTATTAACACCACAGCACCACGAGCGGCACCAATTAAACCACCTAAAACTGTATCGAGCGTGCCAACAATTGGCAATTTAATAGCTTTTGAAAGTGCTTTTGCTATCAATCTGAAAACAAGAACAAAAATTGCAAACATAATAAAATACATTAATATGCTAATACCGGCAACAGCTATTGGCTCAATACAATTTTCAGCAACTCTTTGACCAATTTCGTCAGTATGGCCGTATGCGACAGCGTTATTTATTGTATTATTGATATTAGTCTTAATGCCTGTAACGTTAATTCCTGCACATTCAGCAAAAGTAACCGCATATTCAGGAATAGCATCAAAAGCAATATCGCCAAGGTTTTGTGGAACTTGTTTTTCGCTAATTTCTGAATTAATTTTCTTTTCTATATTGCTCTTAAGGAACATATCATAAGAGCCTTGTGCAACTGGCTTACTAAAGCAAGAAGCACAGAAAAGTGCTGCAACAATTGCAACAACCTCAAGAATTGTTAATAAGAAGCCTTTCTTTGCAGCAGTAACTACAAGTACAACAAAAATCCCTGCAAGAATAAGGTCTAAAATAAGTGTCATTATGTATCACCTCAAAAATCATATATCTATCTGTTTAATTCTCAACAGATGAATATTCTGCAATAGATTCAGATGAGAAAACATAGGTGCGCCTTGAATAAATCGCAACGTCAGTAGCATCTGAATTAACCTCAGCCTTTCCACACATCTCCCCTTTCATGTTATAAATGCAGACTTGAGAGTCAGTCAAGACTGCAACATATTTTCCGTCTGTTGCGACAGATTTTACAATTCCAGAAACTTCAGCTGTAAAGCGTTCAGCACCAGATTTGTTATATACTTTTACTATTTTCTGAGTTGTACTTGAATATTTAGAAAGTACAAGCACAGCAGTGTTATTATCTGAAATATAAAGTCTTGATGGTGTATTAACTGAAACGTCAATTTTTTCTTTAACTTCATCGCCCTTAATTATTTGGCAAATATTATTACCAAGAACCATTACTGTTTCATTTGAAAGGAATTGAACCGATGTTAAAGCACTGTCCGTATATTCAAAAGAAGCTTTTGCTTCAGCTTTGTTTTTCTCAAAAATATAGACCTTTGAATAAACCGAGCCGTTTTCTACGCCTAAAACAGCAACAGCAAAGGTTTTGCCATTGTCTGAAACATCGCAAGAAACAATATGCTCTTTAGCACATGCCCACTTAAATGTTTCTTTATGATTTTTATCATAAACTGTAAGCATACTTTCGGCACCGTCTGCTCTTGTTGCAACAGCAACAGAGCCGTCACGGCCAAGGGAAGCAGTCAAAATCATATAATCTGTTTGCTTTTCAAATAATATTCTTGTTTTAGACTGAACTCTAAAACTTTTTGCGCCAATATCATAAATTAAAATTCGACCGGCAGTTGTTTGCATTACTGGGTGGTCAAAGCTGTGCTGAATACTTGAAAGCTCTTTTGCTGTTGAGTCAATTACACGAACAGCATTGTCGTCAAGTAGCACAAGGTCTGTATTGGCTATTGCTATGTCAGAAACAGACATTCCGTTTAACGAGTACGGATAACCATCGCCTGAACCAATTTTGGCAAAAGATGTACGCAAGCTGTCGCCTACCATTGAAAGCGTAAAGCCACCAACTTTAGCTGCTGCAATTGCCACGAGTAAAAGAATTACTAAAATTACTGCTAAAACCTTAAGCTTATTGACTGTTTGAGTTTTAATTGTTAAGCCTTGAGATTTTGGTTTACGCTTTTTAGTGCTTCTTTTCTTTGCAGGCTGTTTTTTAGGTGCAGATTTTCTGCTTACTGCATTCTTTTTATTATTCTGTTCCAACTTTTTCACCACACATCAATAAAAAACTTTATTAAGGTAAAGCCCCTGTGGCTCTACCGTTACGCCGGCATTTTTTCTGTCACGACTATCAATTATTTGCGGTACTGTACCACTTTGAATTTTGCCGTTTTGAATACCTAAAAGCGTGCCGACAATTATTCTTACCATATTATAAAGGAAGCCATTTCCGCTAACGGTAATTTTTATTAAATCGCCATTCTTTTCTACCTTACAATCATAGATTTCACGAACTTTGTCTTGAACATCAGTATCTGCACTACAAAATGCAGAAAAGTCATGAATACCTATAAAGTCTTTGGCATCTTTATTCATTTCATCTACATCTAATTTATATGGGTAGAAAAGCACTTTATTTTCATAAAATGGATTTCTATATTTTTCATTATCAATTAAGTAAATATATTCTTTGCCTTTTGCGTTATACCTTGCGTGAAAATCTTCATTTACTTCTTTACAGTCATAAACCGATATTTCATTCGGTAAATAGTAGTTTAATGCATTAGGCAATTTTTCAACGGATATATTGCACTGCGTATGAACATTTGCACAGAACATATTAGCGTGAACGCCAGCATCTGTTCTGCTACAACCAATTATATTTTCACTTTTTCCGCTGACAGACCTAAAAGCATTCCCGAGCTCTTCTTGCACACTTTGAGCATTAGGCTGAATTTGCCAGCCGTGAAAGTTTGTTCCGTCATATCGCAGAGTTAAAAGTAAATTCCGCATTGTACTCACCGCAATAAATGTTTAATATAATTATTCCTGCCATAAAGCAGAATGTTAAAAGTGTAACTAAATAATCACTTGACTTATATTTAAGGGCGTTCATAGTTGTTTTGCCCTTACCGCCATTATAGCAACGGCAAGTCATAGCATAAGCTAATTCGTAAGCTCTTCTAACCGCACTAAAAAGAAGCGGTACAAAAAGTGGAATTAACATTTTAGCTCGTTTGAAAATGCTACCACTTTCAAAATTAGCACCACGAGATTTTTGGGCTGAAATTATTTTATCAACTTCATCAATAAGAGTTGGGATAAATCTTAAAGCAATTGTCATTATCATAGTAATTACATTAAAATCAATTCCAATTTTAATAAGTGGTGCAAAGGTTCGGTCAAGACCATTTGTCATTGATGTTGGCGATGTTGTATAAGTAAGCATTGTACTCATTATGATTAACAATGAAATTCTAAGAGTCATAAAGAGTGCTTGTAAAATACCGCCACTTGTAATGTGAATTTTCCAAAAATCAATTAAAACAACACCTGTTTTAACATAAGCAATTTGCAAAAGTGAAGTAATAATTACAATAAATAAAATTGGTTTAAGAGCTTTTACAACTGTTTTAACAGGAACTTTTGAAAGTTTAGTAACCAGTCCTGCAATTAAGAAGCAAAATGCTAATGCAATAAAGTTATTGCAGACAAAAACCATTATAATAAAAGCAAATGTGTAAAAAAGCTTTACTCTTGGGTCAAGTTTATGAATAACTGAACCTAAAGGGAAATACTGACCAATTGTAATATCTTTAAGCATTGGCGTTTCCCCCTTTCAAAAGCTTTTTAATTTCTTGAAAGGCTTGTTCGGTTGTATATATCTTTTCGCTAACCGGATAACCCATTTGACGAAGCTTAACAAATACCTCAGTAATTTGAGGGACTGAAAGACCAATTTCACAAAGTCTATCACTTTTCTCAAAAACTTCTGGAACAGTACCACTCATTTCAACCTTAGCGTTGTTCATAACAATAACTTTAGTTGCGATTTTTGCGACATCGTCCATACTGTGAGAAACAATAATTACAGTTTTGCCTGTTTGCTCACGATAGTTTTTAATAAGTCCTAAAATTTGCTCTCTACCTTTTGGATCAAGACCCGAAGTTGGCTCATCAAGAATTAAGATTTCAGGCTCCATTGAAATAACACCAGCAATAGCAACACGGCGTTTTTCGCCACCTGACAGGTCAAATGGATGAGTCTTGAATGCTTTTTCAGGAATTCCAACATATTCGGCTGCTGTACGAACTCGTTTATCAACATCTGCCTTTGAAAGCCCCATATTTTTAGGACCAAAAGCAATATCATCATAAACAGTATTTTCAAAAAGCTGATATTCAGGGTACTGGAAGCAAAGTCCAACTCTAAAACGAGTTTCGAGTGTTTTAGATTTTGAAGAGTGAATATCTTCGCCGTCAAGAAGTACTTTACCTGAAGTTGGTTTCAAAAGCCCATTAAACTGCTGCATCAATGTGCTTTTACCCGAACCAGTATGACCGATTACAGCGACTAATTCGCCTTTTTCAATATCTATATTAACATTATCAAGCGCGGTTACACAAAAAGGTGTACCCTCACCATAAGTGTAAGATAAATTTTCTGTTTGCAAAAGGGACATTTTTTAACCTCTGTTAAGAATTTCTGCTAAAGAAGATACAAGCTCATCGACACCTAAAGAATCGCCTTGTATATCTATTCCATCATCTTTAAGCATTTGTGCCAGTGAACAAGTTTGCGGTACATCAAGACCTAAATTACGAATTTTAGATACATCTGAAAAAATCTCTCTTGGAGTACCGTCAAGGACTAAATGAGCGTCGTCCATTACTATAATTCTATCAGCCTCGCAAGCTTCTTCCATATAATGAGTAATGAAAACTACTGTAATTCCAAGCTCTTTATTAAGGCGCTTCATAGCTTTCATTACGTCACGCCTACCGACTGGGTCAAGCATCGCAGTTGGCTCGTCAAGAACAATACACTGTGGCTCCATTGCAATTATGCCCGCAATAGCAACACGCTGTTTTTGACCACCTGAAAGCTTATGTGGCTCGTGTAAGCGGTATTTATACATTCCGACAACATTTAAGGCTTCGTCAACGCGTCTGCGAATTTCTTTTGGCTCAATTCCTAAATTTTCAGGGCCAAAAGCTACATCTTCTTCAACAATTGTTGCGACAATTTGGTTGTCAGGGTTTTGGAAAACAACACCGACTGTTTGTTTAATTTTAATATCGTCATCTTCGTTTTTTGTATTCATATCGAGAACAAAAACGTCGCCAGACTCAGGAACTACAAGTCCATTTGAAAGTTTTGCAACTGTGGACTTGCCAGAGCCATTATGACCGAGAAAAGCCACAAATTCACCTTTTTTAATTTCAAGTGAAAGATTTTCAACAGCGGGTGGCAAAACTGTGTTTTCATCGCCCTCATAACGAAATGTGACATTTTGAAATTTCAAAATTGTATCTGACATAATTTTTCCTTAAAGTGATTTTTTTGACCAAATAGCAGATGCACCACACGGAAGTATTAGACCTTTTGATGAAGTTTTAAGTCCAATTTCACTGCCTGTAACATTACCGCCAAAGCGTGTTTTAATGGTTGCACCTAAAATATATTCCATTACTGACGGAGAAAGCCCCGTTGTATAAGAATTTATAAGCATCATAAGTGGGTCGTCTGAAAGAACTTCACTACAAAGCTCAACAAAGCCATAGACTTCATTTTCGAGCTTCCAAACTTCGCCACCAGGGCCCCTACCGTAAGACGGTGGGTCCATAATTATAATATCGTAGCGATTACCCCTACGAATTTCACGCTGAACAAATTTGATACAGTCATCAACTATCCAGCGAACTGGCTTGTCAGCAACGCCTGAAGAAACTGCATTTTCTTTTGCCCAAAGTGTCATACCCTTTGAAGCGTCAACATGAACTACTGAAGCCCCAGCTTTAAGTGCCGAAACAGTTGCGCCACCAGTATAAGCAAAAAGATTTAATACCTTTACTTCTCTACCAGCATTTTTAATAATGTCGGCAGTTAAATCCCAGTTTACAGCCTGCTCCGGAAAAAGACCAGTATGCTTAAAGCCCATTGTTTTGATATTGAAAGTTAAATCTCTGTAATCAACTGTCCAAAAATCAGGGATTTTATGTTTAATTTCCCAGTTACCACCACCTGAGTTTGAACGATGGTAAACAGCGTCAGCCTTACGCCACATTGGGTGTTCTTTTTCAGTTTTCCAAATTACTTGTGGGTCAGGACGAATAAGTGAAACTTTGCCCCAGCGTTCAAGTCTATCGCCAGATGAACAATCAATAAGCTCATAGTCCTGCCATTTATCAGCAACTCGCATTATACTAACCTTTCTTCAATAACCTTTGCGATACATTCAGCTAAATACTGAATTTTTTCTTGGTCTTTGCCTTCGAGCATTACACGAACAAGTGGCTCTGTGCCTGAAACACGAACAAGAACACGGCCGTCATTTCCAAGTTCTTCAGTTGCTTCACGAATTGCAAGCTGAACTTCTTCATCCTTTTCAAGTCTTGTTTTACCAAAGTTTGAAACACGAACGTTAATAAGAACTTGTGGGAATACTTGCATTTCAGAAGCAAGCTCTGAAATCTTTTTGCCAGTTCTTTTAAGAACATTTAATACTTGAATTGCAGACATTTGACCGTCGCCAGTTGTAGCGTGGTCAAGGAAGATAATATGACCTGACTGCTCGCCACCGATTGAATGACCATTTGCAACCATATTTTCGAGAACATATCGGTCGCCAACTTTTGTTTTTTCGCACTTAATACCATTATCTTCGCAGAACTTAAAGAATCCCATATTACTCATAACAGTAACAACTGCTGTGTCGTTATTAAGGTGGCCGTTTTGCTTCATATATTTAGCACAGATTGCAATAATCTTATCGCCGTCAACGATGTCGCCGTTTTCATCAACTAAAAGCATTCTGTCAGCGTCGCCGTCAAAAGCAAAACCGATGTCACAATTATTCTCTATTACAAATTTTTGAAGTTGTTTCATATGAGTTGAGCCACAGTTTTCGTTGATATTTGTACCATTTGGCTCAGCGTTGATGATATAGCACTCAGCACCAAGGCGAGTAAAGAGTGCCTTTGCAGTAACTGAAGATGAACCATTAGCACAGTCAAGAGCAATTTTCATACCCTTAAAGTCGCCGTCTGAAGTCATTGCAAGGTGGAAAATATAATCATCAACTGCAGTAGTTGAGAAGTGAATTCTACCAACATCGCCACCAAGCATTACTGGTGGAACTTTTGTTTCGTCAAGAATAATTTCTTCAATTTCATTTTCAAGCTCGTCAGGGAGTTTGTAGCCATTATGCTGGAAAATTTTAATTCCATTATATTCACAAGGGTTGTGCGATGCTGAAATCATAACACCAGCATCATATTCGTATTCTTTTACAAGGAATGCAACCGCTGGAGTTGGCACAACATCAAGAATGAGAACATCTGCACCAACTGAGCAAAGACCAGCACTAATTGCAGAAGAGAGCATGTGCGAAGAAGCTCTTGTATCCATACCAATTAAAACTTTTGGCTTGTGAGCACAGCTTTCAGTAAGTACCATTGCCGCTGCACGACCAATTTTCATTGCAAGCTCGCAAGAAAGCTCACTGTTTGCAACACCTCTTGCGCCGTCTGTTCCAAATAATCTACCCATTATAAAAAATCTCCTTAAATAATTAAAGTAAAGATGTTTGCTGTTCTAAATGCAAATGCTTATAAGCAAGTGGAGTTGCCACCCTGCCCCTTGGTGTTTTTGCAAGGAAACCAATTTGCATTAAATAAGGCTCGTAAACATCTTCTATTGTAACTGCTTCTTCACCAATAGTAGCAGCTATTGTTTCAAGTCCGACTGGGCCACCATTAAAATTCTTTATCATTGTGGTAAGCATAAGTCTGTCAATATTGTCAAGGCCCTTTTCGTCAATTTCCATTCTGCCGAGTGCAATTTTGGCATTGTCTTTTGTAATAACGCCGTTGCTCATAACCTGTGCAAAGTCCCTTGCACGTTTAAGAAGTCTATTGGCAATTCTTGGTGTACCACGAGAGCGAGATGCAATTTCAAGTGCACCTTCGTCTTCTGTAAAAATGTCAAGAATGCCAGCACTTCTTTTAACTATTTCGGCAAGCTCTTCAGGAGTGTAAAGCTCAAGACGAAGAATAACGCCAAAACGGTCACGAAGTGGAGCTGTTAGCTGACCAGCTCTTGTAGTTGCACCAACAAGAGTAAATCTTGGTAAGTCAAGTCTAATTGACCTTGCTGATGGGCCTTTGCCGATAATAATATCAAGTGCATTGTCTTCCATAGCAGGGTAAAGAACTTCTTCAACCGCGCGAGAAAGACGATGAATTTCGTCAATGAATAGCACATCGCCGTCATTAAGATTTGTAAGAAGTGCTGCCAAATCCCCTGGCTTTTCAATAGCAGGACCACTTGTAACTGTAATTTGAACGCCCATTTCGTTGGCAATAATGGCTGCGAGTGTGGTTTTACCAAGTCCTGGAGGGCCATAAAGTAAAACGTGGTCAAGAGTTTCGCCTCTGTTTTTTGCCGCATCAATATAGATTTTCAAATTTTCTTTTGCCTTTTCTTGACCTATGTATTCGGTCAATGTTTTTGGACGAAGTGAATTCTCAATATCTTTATCCGTTTCAGTAAAGCCTGGAGTTACGAAACGATTTTCATTGTTTTCAAAATCCATAATTTACTCCTATTTAGAAAGCAATTTAAGTGCTTGTTTAATAAGTTCTTCGACTGGTGCTGACGGGTCTAAATTGCTAACCGCCAAAGATGCTTCAGACTGATTATAGCCGAGCATTACAAGAGCTGCAACCGCTTCGCCAATGTTACTGTTTTGTGTAACAGAAGCAACTGCTGAAAGCTCTTCGGCATTATCAACTGAAAGAGAGCCAATTTTATCTTTAAGCTCTAAAACAATTCTTTGAGCAAGTTTATTACCTATACCAGAAGCCTTTGTAAGTGCTTTGTGGTCGCCAGCCGCAATACTTAAAATGATTTTGTCAGGCGTGTACTCTGAAAGAAGAGCTAAAGCCATTTTGGCACCGACACCAGAAACATTTATTAACATCTTAAAGCAGTCAAGCTCTGCTTTGTCGTAAAATCCGTAAAGCTCAATAGCATCTTCACGAACATTTAAGTGTGTGTAAAGAGTAACCTTTTCGCCTATAATTGCACATTTGGTAGCAGTTTGCGAACTAGTAAGACACAAAAAAGCAACGCCGCCTGCCTCAACTGCAACAAAGTTTGGACTATAATCAACAACAGTACCTGTAACTGAATAAAACATAAATTACCTCTATTTCAAATTTCTTAATCTTCCAAGCATTGAGCCACTTGCGTGAGCGTGGCAAATTGCCATAGCGAGAGCGTCAGCAGTGTCGTCAGGCTTTGGAATTTTTTCAAGCTTCAAAATTACCCTTGTCATTTCCTGAACCTGTTTTTTCTCGGCTCTACCATAACCAACAACACTCTGCTTAACCTGAAGCGGTGTGTATTCAAAAATTGGAATATTATTTTGAACTGCCGCAAGGTTTGTAACTCCCCTTGCTTGAGCAACATCAATAACAGTTTTTGCGTTAGTGTTATAGAAAAGTTTTTCTATTGCAAGTGCATCAGGATTATAACGCTTCATAATGTCATTAACACCGTCATAAACTGCTTTTAAGCGGTCGTTAAACGGTGTACCAGCCTCGGTAGTAACAGCGCCAAAATCGACTACACTAAAGCGGTTTGCATTGTATTCAATTACTCCCCAACCGACTATTGCATAGCCCGGGTC